>DATDGI010000226.1:0-1682 GCA_036522155.1 Streptosporangiaceae bacterium | reverse complement strand
CGCGCGGCGTGGTGCTCGGCCTCCCAGTAGCCGAACCAGTCCGGCCGCCCCCAGGACAGCGGGCCTGCCTCCGGTTCGGCGCCCGCGGGGGCGTACCAGTCGGCGCCTTCCCAGCCGCTGACGTCCCTGAAGTACGCTCGGTGCGCCACCAGCCGCTCGTGGACCGGTGACACCTTCGCGCCGCGGGCCGTCCGCACCGGCCGACCCGGGTAGTGGGTCTGGTACACCAGGCCCAGCGACTCGACCGTGCGGGTCGCCCGGTACTCAGGGTTAGCCTGGTAGCGGTGCAGCCGGTCGATGTTGATGCCGGTCACGTCGATGTCAGGACGGCCGTCAGCGATCCACTGCGCGACCACCCGGCCGACCCCGCCGCCGGTCAGGATGCCGATCGAGTTCAGCCCGGCGGCGACGAAGTAGTTCTTCAGCTCTGGCGCCTCGCCGACGATCGGCTGCAGGTCGGGGGTGAAGCTTTCCGGGCCGCAGAACAGCTTCTTGATTCCGGTCTGCTCGACCACCGGCACCCGGGAGATGGTGCGCTCCAGGTACGGCGCCATCCGGTCCCAGTCGGGGGCGATCTCGCCGAACGAGAAGCCCGCCGGGACCCCGGCTACCTGCCACGGCGCGCAGACCGGCTCGAACAGGCCAAGCATCAGTCCGCCGCCCTCCTCCCGGTAATAGCCGTAGTTGGCGGGGTCCTCCAGCACCGGCCAGCTGCCGTCCACCCCCTCGATCGGCTCGGTCAGCAGGTAGTAGTGCTCGGCGGCCTGCAGCGGGATGGTCACCCCGGCCAGCTCGCCGAGTTCCCGCGCCCACATGCCGGCGCAGTTGACAACGTACTCGGCCTCGACGTCGCCGCGCGGGGTCCGGACCCCGGTGACAGCACCGCTGTGGCAGAGGAAGCCAGTGACAGCGACGCCCTCGATGATCCGCGCGCCCTTCATCCGGGCGCCCCTGGCCAACGACATGGTCACGTCGACCGGGTTGACCCTGCCGTCGGCCGGGATGTAGAAGGCGGCCAGCACGTCGTCGACCCGGGCCAGCGGGAACAGGGCGGCGACCTCGCCCGGCGAGATCTCGTGCACCTCCACGCCGCACAGCCGGTTGAACGCCGCAACCCGCCGGTACTCCTCCAGCCGGCCCCGCTCGATGGCGAGTTCGATCAGCCCGCACTGCTTCAGGCCGGTCGCGAGGCCAGTCTCCGCTTCCAGCCGGGAGTACAGGTCCCAGGTGTACTTCCGCAGCTCGGTCGACGTCTGCGAGGTCGAGCCGAAGGTGGCCATCAGCCCGGCCGCGTGCCAGGTGGTGCCCGAGGTCAGCCGGTCGCGCTCCAGCAGCAGCACCTCGCCGAACCCCAGGTGCGCGAGGTGGTAGGCGACCGAGGTGCCGATGATGCCACCTCCGATGACAACGACACGGGCACGGTCAGGAAGGGCAATGGCGGCAGGCGTGGTCATCCGGGCAGGTCTCCATAAGACTCGCGGTTACCGTCGAGATCCGCGACCGCCTCTAGCAGACAGTCCACGTCCGAAGGGACGTTGCAGCGCACCAACCGACCCGGACCGCGCTTCCTGAGTCGCGGATTCCGGGCGATTCTGTCAGCTCCCACGCGTAATCGTAGCCGTTCCAGGCATGAATTCTGTGTGCGGCGAGGTACTCGGCGACTTCGCGCGGAGCGTTCTCCA
>DATDGI010000225.1:0-5948 GCA_036522155.1 Streptosporangiaceae bacterium | reverse complement strand
CTCTCCCCCGGCCCGGGATTCCGCGGGCACCTCTCCCTGGGAACGGGATTCCGCCGGCCTCTCTCCCTGGGAACGGGATTCCGCTGGCGGCTCTCCCGCGGCGCCGGATTCCGCGGGCAGCCCGCCCGCGGCCGCCATTGTCCCGGCCCTGGATGCCAGGACCTCCCCGCTGGCTGACGCGGCGCGGGCCGCCCGGCGACGCTGGCTGCGGCTGGTGGCAGCGGTGCTGGCCGCCGGGGCGGTGGCCTGGGCGGTGGTGGTGGGCCGGCACACGCTGGGCCAGTCGCTGGCCGCGCTGGGCCAGCTCGACTTCGGCTGGTTCGTGCTCGGGGTGGGCTGCGAGGCCGTGTCGCTGACCGCGTTCGGGCTCAGCCGACGGCGGCTGCTGCGCGCCGACGGGCACCAGGCCGACTTCGGCTCGGTGATGGCGATCACTTACGCCGGGAACGCGCTGTCGATGTCGGTGCCGTTCGCCGGCGCGCAACTGGCGGCGGTCTTCTCCTACCGGCAGTTCCGGCGGCGGGGCCTGGATCCGGCGCTGACCGGCTGGGCGCTGGGGGTCTCGGCCATCGCGTCCTCCTCGGCGCTGGCGCTGATCCTGGTCGCGGGTGCGATCGCGGGCGGGGCGGCGCTGGCCAGCGCGGCCGGTTTCGCCGGCGCCGCGATCTTCGGGCTGCCCGCGGTGATCGTGCTGCTGGCGCTGCGCTACCCGCGGGCCCGGGCGGTCACGAACCAGATCCTGGCCAGCGCCGTCCACCTGGCCCGGCGGGTGGTGCGCAAGCCACGCATCGACCCGGCCGCGCTGGAGGAGTTCCTCGCCCGGCTGGCCAGCATCAAGCTGGGCTGGCTGAATTACGCCGAGGTCTTCGGGCTGGCGGTGGTGAACTGGCTGGCCGACTGCGCCTGCCTGGCCTGCGCCATCCGGGCGACCGGCAGCCCGGTGCCCTGGCACGGCCTGCTGCTGGCCTACGGCGCGGGCGCGGTCGTGGGCAGCACCGGGGCCACGCCCGGCGGGTTCGGCCTGGTGGAGGTGGCCGTCACCGCCGCGCTGGTGGCCACCGGCATGGACGCCTCGCACGCGCTGACCGCGGTGCTCGCCTACCGGCTGGTCAGCTTCTGGCTGATTCTGCTCGGCGGCGGGGTCACACTGCTGGTGCTGACCCGGCTCCGGGAGCACGGGATCCGCCGCTACCCCCGTCACTTACCCCGCCGGTCCGGCGTTACGGCCGCGCCCGCCAGGAGTTGAGGTACTCCCGCTGGGCCGGGGTCAGCTCGTCGATCGCCGTTCCCAGCGACTCCAGCGTGAGCCGCGCGATCTCCTCCTCGATCCCCGGCGGCACCGGGTGCACCCCCGGCGCCAGCCCCGGCTGGCCGGCCGCGAGCCAGCCGAGCACCAGCGCTTGCCCGGCAAACGCCACGTCCATCACCTGCGGCGGGTTCCCCTCCGCGGCCACCAGGTTCACCACCCGGCCCTCGGCCAGCAGCAGCAGCCGACGGCCGTCGGCGAGCAGGTACTCGTCGGTGTGCGGGCGGACATCGCGCGTGACCTTGACCGCCTCCCCGGCCAGCGCCCGGACGTCGATCTCGGCGTCGAAGTGGCCGGCGTTGGCCAGGATGGCGCCATCCCGCAGGACCGGCAGCTGCCCGGCGCCGATCACGTCACGGGAGCCGGTGGCCGTGATGAGCACCTCCCCGACCGGCGCCGCTCCGGCCATCGGCAGCACCGTGAACCCGGCCAGCACCGCCTCCAGCGCCCGCACCGGGTCGACCTCGGTGACGATGACCCGGGCGCCCAGGCCGCGGGCGGCGTCCGCGATCCCGTGCCCGCACGGGCCGTACCCGGCCACCACCACCACCCGGCCGGCCAGCAGGGTGTTGGTGGCCCGCAGCACGCCGTCGATCACCGACTGGCCGGTGCCGCGGGTGTTGTCGAACATCCGCTTGGTGGCGGTGGTGTCGGTGGCGACCATCGGGAAGGCGAGCGCGCCTTCCTCGGCCATCCGGCGCAGCCGGATCACGCCGGTGGCGGTGGACTCACAGCCGCCGCGGATCGCGGCGAGCAGCTCCGGCCGCTGCGCATGCAGCGTGTTCACCAGGTCGCCGCCGTCGTCGACGACCAGGTCGGGCCGGCTGTCCAGGGCCCGGTGGATGTGCTCGCCGTAACTGGCCGGGTCCACCCCGGCCCGGGCGAACACGGTCGCAGCACCGCTGGCGGCCAGCGCCGCGGCCACGTCGTCCTGGGTGGACAGCGGGTTGGACGCGGCCAGGAAGACCCGCGCCCCGCCCGCCCGCAGCACGGTCACCAGGCCGGCGGTCTCGGCCGTGACGTGCAGGCAGGCGGCTATGGTGAGCCCGGCGAACGGCCGGATCTCCGCGAACCGGCCGGCCAGCAGGCCCAGCACCGGCATCCCGCGCTGCGCCCACTCGATCCGGGTCCGGCCGGCTTCGGCCAGGCCCGGATCGGCGATGTCGGAGGGCGGCCCGTCCGTGCTGGCGGTCATCGTCAGTAGCGGTAGTGCTCGGACTTGTACGGGCCTTCCACCGGCACGCCCAGGTAGCTGGCCTGCTCCTTGGTCAGCTCGGTGAGCCTGGCGCCGAGGGCGGGCAGGTGCAGCCGGGCCACCTTCTCGTCCAGGTGCTTGGCCAGGGTGTGCACCCCGACCGGGTAGGCCTCCGGCTTGGTGAACAGCTCGACCTGGGCCATGACCTGGTTCGTGAACGAATTTGACATAACGAAACTGGGGTGGCCGGTCGCGTTCCCCAGGTTGAGCAGCCGTCCCTCGGACAGCACGATCACGGCATGCCCGTCGGCGAACCACCACTCGTCCACCTGCGGCTTGATGTTCTCCCGCCGGATGCCGGGCCACCGGGCCAGCCCGGCCATGTCGAGCTCGTTGTCGAAGTGCCCGATGTTTCCGACGATCGCCTGGTGCTTCATCGCGGCCATGTGGTCGGCGGTGATGACGTCCCGGTTGCCGGTGGCGGTGACGAAGATGTCGGCGGTGGCGACCACGTCTTCCAGGGTGACAACCTGGTAGCCGTCCATCGCCGCCTGAAGCGCGCAGATCGGGTCGATCTCGGTGACGACCACCCGCCCGCCCTGGCCGCGCAGCGACTCCGTACAGCCCTTGCCGACGTCCCCGTACCCGCACACGACCGCGACCTTGCCGCCGATCAGCACGTCGGTGGCACGCTTGATGCCGTCGATGAGCGAATGACGGCAGCCGTACTTGTTGTCGAACTTGGACTTGGTGACCGAGTCGTTCACGTTGATGGCCGGGAACAGCAGGGTGCCCTCCCTGGCCATGTCGTAGAGCCGGTGCACGCCGGTGGTGGTCTCCTCGGTGACCCCGGTGATGCCGGCGGCCATCCGGGTGAACCGGGCCGGGCCGGCGGCCAGGCTGGCGCGCAGCAGGTCCAGGATGACGGCGAGTTCCGCTGGGTCATCGGGCCCGGCCGACGGCACCGCGCCCGCGCGCTCGTACTCGGCGCCCTGGTGCACCAGCAGCGTCGCGTCGCCGCCGTCGTCCAGGATCATGTTGGGGCCGTCCGCACCCGGCCAGGTCAGCGCCTGGTCGGTG
Organism: Streptosporangiaceae bacterium; assembly: GCA_036522155.1. Taxonomy (GTDB): domain Bacteria; phylum Actinomycetota; class Actinomycetes; order Streptosporangiales; family Streptosporangiaceae; genus UBA9676. The sequence goes on along the minus strand of DATDGI010000225.1, from coordinate 2,367 downwards.
CACCACCAGTACTCGGGGAGGGTCTCGCCCTTCCAGGCGAACACCGGGATGCCCCGGGGGTGGTCCGGGGTGCCGTCCGGCCCGACCGCCACCGCGGCGGCGGCGTGGTCCTGGGTGGAGAAGATGTTGCAGCTGGCCCAGCGCACCTGGGCGCCCAGTGCGACCAGCGTCTCGATCAGGACCGCCGTCTGGATGGTCATGTGCAGCGAGCCGGTGATCCTGGCCCCGCGCAGGGGCTGGCTGGGCGCGTATTCCGCGCGCACCGCCATCAGGCCGGGCATCTCATGCTCGGCCAGCCTGATCTCCTTGCGCCCGAAATCGGCGAGGGAAAGGTCGGCGACCTTGAACGGAAGGGGTTCAGCGGGCATGTCCACTCCTGGGGCTGGGCGGCTGGTGCGGCTGGCCGGCGGCGCCGCCACCCGTAGCGGGCGCGGCGGCATCTACGACCGTACGGGACGAGGGGCCCGCCGCGCACGCCGAGGCTGATGTTTCTGACACAAAAATGTTAGATTTGCGCTCATGCGGATCACCGAGGCGGCGCAACGGCTGGGCACCTCGCCGCGGATGCTGCGCTACCGGGACGTGCTCGGCCTGCTGCCGCCGGTGCGCGAGCCGCGCCGGGTCCCCCGGGCGGCCGTCCCGGCGGCACCGGAAGCGCGGCCACCGGCGGCCGGGCGCGGGGCGGGCGGCGCGTCCCGGCGGCCCGCTCCCCGGCACCGCCGGTTTGGCGAGGACGACCTGGCGGCCGTCGCCCTGGCGCTGGGCATCGAGCGGCGGCACGACATCAGCCCGGCCGCGCTGGCGTTCGGGCTGCGGGTGCTGACCGAGCCCGGGGTCCGGGCCGAGGTGGCCGAACTCGGCCGCCGGGTCGGCCGGATCCCGCCGCTGCCCGCCCGGGCGCTGGAGTTCGAGAAGGAGCGGGCGCTGCGGCTGCTCAGCCTGGGCCCGGCGGGCCGGCCCGGGACCTGACCGCGGTCAGTCGGCCGGGCGGCGGGCCGCGCGGATGGCCGGGTCGGTGGTGTCCGCCCGGGATGACTCGTACAGGTCAGGCTCGATATAGATCATCTCGGCGATGGGGACGGCGGCGCGGACCCGGCGCTCGGCCGCGTCGATACCCGCCGCGATGGCACTGGCCCGCTCCGACCCGCGGACCGCGATCTTCGCCGCGACCAGCAGGGTTTCCGGGCCCAGGTGGAGGGTGCGGAGGTGGATCACGCACTGCACCTCCGGCCCGGCTTCCAGCGCGGTGACGATCGCCTGTTCCACCTCGGCGCTGGCGGCCTCCCCGATGAGCAGGCTCTTCGTCTCGACCGCCAGCACGACGGCGAAGCCGGCCAGCAGCACGCCGATGGCCAGCGAGCCGATGCCGTCCCAGACCTCGCTGCCGGTGAGCACGGTCAGCCCCACGCCGAGGGTGGCGAATCCCAGCCCGGTCAGCGCGGCCACGTCCTCCAGCAGGACGGCCGGCAGTTCCGGCGCCTTGGCCCGGCGGATGAAGGCCAGCCAGCCCTGCCCGCCCCGGAGCCATCTGGACTGGCGTATCGCGGTCCGCAGCGAGAGGCTCTCCAGCACGACCGCGACCGCCAGCACGCCGAAGGCGATGGCCGGCGACCGGATGGGCGCTTGGTGGGTGATCTTGTGGATGCCCTCGTAGACGGAGAAGGCGGCACCACCGACGAGCAGGACGACCGCCACCAGGAAGGCATAGAAGTACCGCTCCGGGCCGAACCCGAACGGGTGCTCCTCCGTCTGGTCGCGAGCCGCCCGGCTGCGCCCGAGCAGGAGCAGCATCTGGTTGCCGCAGTCGGCGACCGAATGCACCGCCTCGGCCAGCAGCGAGGCGGAGCCGGTGAAGGCGAACGCGGCGAACTTGGTGGCCGCGATGCCCAGGTTGGCGGCCAGCGCCGCCAGCACCGCCCGCAGGCCAGCGGCGCCGTGACCGGCAGATTGCGGGACGGGCGGGGGCGGGACGTCTGGCTTTTGGGGGGATGGCGGCCCACCGGCTGGCTCCGGGCCTGGTGGCTGCTGGTCCGCTGGCTGGGGGCCCGCGGTGCTTGTCATACCGGGCTCCTAGGCGATCCGGGCCTTCAGCTCGGCGATCGTGGTGACCGGGCCGGGATCGATGCCCTGGGCGATGGCGAGGTACACGGTGGCGTAGTCGAGCAGCTGGATCAGGCTGGCCAGCCGCTCCAGCGGGCCGCCACCGGACGCGGCCAGTTCGGTCACCCCGATGCCCCGCTCGGCCGCCAGCCGCGCCGACTCCTCCCGGCGCCGGGCCACCTGCGGATGCTCGTGGCTGTCCCGCAGCAGCACCAGCCGCAGCGGGACCGGGGGCTCGAGCCCGCCGGGCCCGCCCGCGAACGGCCC
>DATDGI010000224.1:0-2103 GCA_036522155.1 Streptosporangiaceae bacterium | reverse complement strand
GCTTGCCACAACGACGCCGGGCAGGGGTGCTGGATTGGCGGATTCAGGCCTGACTCCTGCCGTCCTTGCAGAGGGTCGGCCCAAGTGGATAGCCAGGCGTTCGATGTTTGCCTGGATGAATTCCTCGGGGCGCTTTAGCTGCTGGCTGCGCATATCGCTTAATACACGGGTGATCCGTGTCGCTCCTGTGCTCTCGCGTCACAGGCCGGGATGGTGCTGAGATGAGCAGCTTTCCGTGTCTTGTGCGTTTGGTGTCGGGGTCTGGCCAGGTGCGTTACCGCTTGGGCGACCGGCTGGTGGACCGGTATCTGGAGTTCGTGGCGGGCCGATGCCGGCCGAACACGCTGCGGGCGGTGGCCTTCGATCTGAAGACCTTCTTCGTGGTGACTGGGCAAGACCCGGTGGCGGTGACCGCGGCGGATGTGTTCGAGTTCCTGGCTGATCAGCGCGGCGACCGGACGGTGGTGCGGCTGGCGGACCGGGAATCGGGGCTGTCGGCGCGCACGATCGCCCGCCGGCTGTCGTCGGTGTCGGGCCTGTATGCCTACCTGGTCGCCCGTGGTGATACCCCGGTGCGGGTCAACCCGGTGCCCCGTGGCCTGATGACCCGCCGCCAGGGCGGGACGATGCGATCGCGGATGGCCCCGCTGGTGCGGGTGCCGCGGACCCTGCCGAGGGTCTTGTCACCGGAGGAGGCCGACCGGCTGGTCGGGGCGCTGCGCAGGCACCGGGACCGGGCGATGGTGGCGGGCATGCTGCTGGCCGGGCTGCGCCGGTGCGAGGTGCTGGGGCTTCGGTTCGAGCACGTCCAGGTCGCGGACCGGCGGCTGGTGGTGGTGGAGGGCAAGGGCGGCCATCACCGGGTGGTCCCGGTGGCGGGCCGGTTCTTCGACGAGCTGGGCGCCTACCTGCATGATGAGCGCCCTGCCACGGCGGCCACGGACCGGGTGTTTGTGGTGCTGAAGGGGCCGCGGCGTGGTCTGCCGCTGTCGGCGGAGGGGCTGGATGAGATCCTCGACGGTGCGCGCCGCCGGGCCGGGCTCGAGCACGCGACCTGCCACGAGCTGCGGCATACGTGCCTGACCCGGTTGCGGGAGGCCGGGATGGCGCTGGAGGCGGTGCAGGCCCAGGCGGGGCACGCCTCGATCGAGTCGACCCGGGTCTACCTGCACCTGGCCAACGACTGGCTGGCGGATCAGTACCTGCGGGCGGCCGAGTTGATCGATGCGGACACCGCCGCGGTCGCGGAGATGCTGGCCGTGCAGGAGGCGGCTGCCCGGTGAGCGCGCTACCTGCCCGGGGGCGGCCCTCGCCGGGATGGCATGCCGGGGCTGAGTGGGCGCAGATCGAGGCCGCCGCGCCCCAGGTGGCCGCGGTGATGCGCCGCTACCTGCGGCAGCTGGGCACGTTCCTGGCGCCCCGGAGCGTCGATGCGGCCGACAGCGCGCTGCGCCAGCTGGCGCGGTGGATGATCACCGAGGCCGGGCTGGCCGCGGTCGGTGCCATCCGCCGCGATGACATCGAGGACTACAAGGTGTGGCTGGCCGCCCAGCCCCGCGGCGGTGGCAGAGCGATCACCGCAGAGACACACCGGCAGCGGATGCGGACCATCCGCCAGTTCTTCGAACGGATCATCGAGTGGGACTGGCCCGGCGCACCGCCCCGCAACCCAGTCATCGCCTGGGACATCCCCAAGAAACCCGAGCCGCTGCCGAAGGTCCTCGACGACCGCGACGCCGCCAGGCTGATGGCCGCCGCCCGGGCCAGCACCGACCCCCGCGACCGGCTCGTCGTCGAGCTGCTGGCCCGGACCTGGATGCGGGCCGGCGAACTCGCTGACCTGGACGCCGACGCGGTCGTCCAGATCGGCGCCGGGCACTGGCTGCGGATTCCGCTCGGCAAGCTCCGCAACGACCGCTACGTCCCGCTGCACCCCGAACTGGCCGGGCTGCTCGCCGCCTGGACCGCCGCCAACCTGGAGCACATCCGCCGGCACAAGCGCCTGATCGCCGGCCACCGCGGCCCGCTGGACCGGTACCTCATCGGCCGCGTCGTCGCCCGCGCCGGACGGGCCGCCGGGGTCCCCGGCGTGCACCCGCACCG
>DATDGI010000223.1:0-2202 GCA_036522155.1 Streptosporangiaceae bacterium | reverse complement strand
GGCGATGGTCCGGTAAGCGATGGCGGCTCGCCCGTCCGGGCTGAACCAGTACTGGTTTCCCGGCCAGGTCGACATGTAGGACAGCGTCGAACCGCCGCGGGTGAGGATGGCGCGTGCCCGATCCGCCGCGCCTGCGTCGCCGTGGCTGCGGGTGTGCATGAAGAACGCGGTAAGCGCGCCGAGGACCATGATCCAGAACAGCAGGAAGACCCATACGTAGAGCAGCCTCCCGGCCAAGTCAACCGGAAGGAAGCGGTCGCTGGACCGCCAGCCCGCCAGGAGCCGCGTCGGCAGGTCCCGTGCCAGCACACCGAACTCTAGGCGCGGGCTGAAATGGTCCCACAGCAGGTAACCGAGGAGCAGGAACGCTCCGCAGCTCACGCTCAGCGCGCTGACCAAGGTGACCGTCAGCTTTCGGGCCGCACGGCGGCCGACGGTCTGCTGGAAGTGGCGGCGGGTGATCAGCAGCACCAGCACAAGCGTCACGACCGGGAGCAGCATTGCCTCCCCGGCCAGCAGAATCGCCAGGGCCCACGCGCCGGGTACGGCAATGTGCACACTGGGGTCGGAGTCAGCCGCATCGATAGACCAGAGGCTGACACCAAGCACGGCCAGGTTGATAACCACCGCGAACCACCAGGCCAGGCGGCGCCCGCGGCGCAGGCCACCAGCGCTTAGCAACAGGAGCAGCGCCGGCGCGAACTGCACGAGCACACCCGGCCACTGAGCGTAGAGCTGCTGCTCGCGCAAGCCGCGGCAGGCGGCAGCCAGCTCGGTGTGCCCGCAGGCGGCCGCGAGATTATGCGGATCGGACCCCGGAGTGGCGAACAGGAAGGAGAACATCGTCATCCGGCCGCCCGCGTTGGCTGTCAGCGCGGGCAGCATGCCGCCCAATGCCGACACCGCCACCAGCATGCCGACCAGCACCTGTACCTCGCGCTGGGACCCGCGCAATCCCGCCCGTGGCCGGGCTCGACGATACATTAGGGTCCCGGTGACCAGGCCAGCCAGTGCGCCGCAGGCCTGCGCGACCTGCTCCAGATGCCCGATATACAGCGCGCTGATCGTGACGGCGACGGTCAGCAGCAACCGCAGCCGCCGACGCCGACGCATGGTGAGCGCGCAGCTCAGCGCGAAACCGACGCCGAGCAGGCCGGGGACAGCGCCGACGGCCGTCTGGCTGGCCAGCGCGCCCAGCCGCGGCTCGCTCGCCAACCCGGCCAGCTTGATCAGCCCGACGGCCAGCAGCAGGCCGGCGGCCTGGCTGACCAGCAGCGCGATGACGCTGCGGGCAACACCCATCCGTCGCTCGGCTGGGGCGAGGATCAGCAGGCCCAGCACCGTAACGACCAGGTAGTTGCGCAGTCCGGACGCCCACAGGCCCCCGCTGATCGGAGACCACCAGGAGCCGTGCCCTAGTGCAGGCAAGCCGGCACCGACGCGGCCGGACGGCCAGCGTGGCGGCCCGTGCGCGATCCTGCCTGTGACCAGCCCAGCGACCCAGATCGCGGCCAGATAGCAGACCGTCGCCGGGCCGGGCCGAAACTGCTTCCCGGCCCGGCCGGCCTGCGTTAGCCAGCGCCGCAGGTGGCTCTCGGGGGGCGCGCTGGGTGGGTGCTCAAGCATGACCCGGAGCACTGTCGTGCCGCCCGGCTCCGATCCGGCTTAGGCTCTGCAGTACGGCGGTCATCTTGCCCGTCCCTTGGTGCTTGGCCGACTGGCCCGAGACACATTGTGCTGCATCCACCGCGCTAGACCCGCCAAGTGTGCCCGCCGGGAAGATTCGGACCGTATTGCTGATCGTTAGGCATCCCGACATTGTCGGCTGAGCCTAGCGCGGACGGCATGCCACTCCGGCGGGAGACCAGCCTGCGGTAGTCGGTTCTGCACGTACAGCCGATCACCCATCGTCGGCACCCGGACGAGACCGGCTCTAACCGCGTCTACAGCTGGGCCGGCCAACTGCGCACTGTGCCCATCGCGAAAGGAGGCGTCCTCGGCTCATGGGTCACGCGTATGGCGAGTCATCTCAGGGGTGAACAACCCGTGCTGGTGAGGAGTTCACGTGACCGCACGCACCGAAGACATGGTCTCGATTCCGCGAGCGGAGCTGGACGCACTCCAGGCCGAGAACCGCAGCCTACGGCGTGAAGCCGGGGATGCCGAGGTACTGAGGCGCATCCGGTCAGACTCCGGGGAAGG
>DATDGI010000222.1:0-18959 GCA_036522155.1 Streptosporangiaceae bacterium | reverse complement strand
GCTTGCCACAACGACGCCGGGCAGGGGTGCTGGATTGGCGGATTCAGGCCTGACTCCTGCCGTCCTTGCAGAGGGTCGGCCCAAGTGGATAGCCAGGCGTTCGATGTTTGCCTGGATGAATTCCTCGGGGCGCTTTAGCTGTTGGCTGCGCATATCGCCGATTCGGTGCGGGCCGCGCAGGCGCTTGTTCGTTGTTCCGAGCTTCTCCGCCGGAACCGGCCGGGCCATCACCCGCCGGATTATGGAGCGTGTGTTCTGTTTGCCCCGACCGTCGCAATCAGCGGGCTGTTACGCGGTAGACAGCCGCCGGCTACCCGTTCAATACCGGGCGATGTGTCCGGCCTTGCAGTTGCCGGCGGGGCCGCGATTGCCGAGAGCCCGGCTCGCGCCAAAGTGGTGCATGGAGGTGTAGATACTGCATGCTCTCAACCGCCCGGCAGCCGGCCGGACGCAGAACGACGACCAGGTGATCAGCTGGTCCCCGGGCGGCAGCTCAAGCGCCTGGCCGTGGAATCGTGTCCATGGGAGCGGCTGTGTCCTTTGCGGCAGGGTCCGGCCTTTCCTCATCTCACGGCAGGGACGGCAAACCAGTGTGCAGGCTATGGTGTCGCCTGGACGGTCAGATCCAGCCGCTGGAGCGGGCCCTGCGGACCGCTTCGTGGCGGTTGACGGCGCCGAGCTTGGAGGCTGCCGAGGACAGGTAGTTGCGGACTGTGCCGGGTGTCAGGGCGGCGCGCCGGGCGATTTCCTCGACGGGGGCGCCGTCTGCTGCCAGTTCGAGGACATCGGCCTCGCGGGAGGTGAGCGGGCTGTCTCCGGCGGCGATGGCATCGGCGGCGAGTTCGGGGTCGACGTAGCGCCCGCCGCGGTGCACGGTGCGCACTACGTCGGCCAGTACCTGTGCCGAGACAGTCTTCGGCAGGAACCCGCGCACGCCGGCGGCGAGGGCCCGCTTAAGATGCCCTGGCCGCCCGTAGCTGGTAAGGACCAGGCTGGCGCATCCTGGCAGCTCTCTGACCAGTGCCTCGGCGACAGCAATCCCGTCAAGGCCAGGCATCTGGAGGTCCAGCACCGCCACGTCCGGGCGGTATCGGCGGGCCATCGCGAGGGCCTCGTCGCCAGCAGCGGCCTGGGCCACGACCTCCAGGTCGTCCTGGAGCGCCAGCAGGGAGGCCAGTGCCGAGCGGATCAGGTTCTCGTCGTCGGCGAGGAGCACGCGGATCATGGCGCGGGCCTCTCCGTGGTGACGCCGGTGTCGCGCTGGCCCGGAGCGGGCCGCGTTGCGGCGGCGCCGGAGGCGGGCAGCGTGGCCTCAAGACGGAAGTGGCCGCTTCTGGGACGCCGGGTTGTGATGCTGCCGCCGAGGCCGGCCAGCCGCTCGCCGAGCCCGAGTAGACCGGTTCCGCCAGTGCCGGGTTCCAGCGAGTGCGCGTGGTCATTGTCCATGCGAAGTGTCACAGTGCGAGCAGTGCCCGGTGCATCCAAGACGTACAGCTCGATCGTGCAGCCGGTGGCGTCGCTGTGGCGGATGATGTTGGTGGTGCCCTCGCGCACCACCCAGCCCAGGGCGGCCTGCACATCAGGGGGAAGGCCTGCTGCGTCGCCGATGATGCGGCAGCTCACCCCGGCCGAACGCAGGACAGCCTGCGCGCCGGCTAGCTCGGTGTCGAGGTCAGCGACGCGGTATGCGCTGACGACTTCTCGCATCTCTCGCAGCGACTCCTGCGCCACGCGGCGCACCTCGAGCATGTGCTCGGCGGCTTCCTCGTTGCCCCGGCGTGCCAGCTGTGCGGCGAGCTCGCTTTTCACCGCTATCAGGGACAGGTTCCGGCCGAGCACGTCGTGCAGATCACGGGCGAAGCGCAGCCGTTCCTCGGCGACCGACAGGCGGGCGTGCACGGTCCGGGAGCGGTCGAGTTCCCACATGACGCGCAGCGTCCATGCCGAGACGCGGCAGGTGAGCACAGCGGCCCCGATGTAGAGGACATAGAAGAACCCGCCCACGAACGCCGGCCCGGAGCTGCCGGCCCCGCCGGTGCTCGCCGACCAGGCGCTGGCTGCGGCCGCGCTCACCAGGACCAGGGCGAGCAGCGCGGGCAGGCTCAGCAGTGGTGTGAGCGCCACCGTCAGCGCGCCGCAGAAGAGCATGACGACCCATGCGGACACCGGGATCTGCCCCGCCGCGATCCGGGTGAAAGCGGGGAAGGCCGCAGCTCCCGCCAGCAGGCCGGCCGCGGTGAGCGCGATTCCTGTGGCGACCAGCCATCTGTTCGGCTTTGGTCCCCTCGCCAGGTAATAGGACAGGCTGGTATGCAGCAGCGCGACGCAAACGCCCGCCTGCGCCACGGACAGCATCAGGAAGACGGCCAGGCCGGGTAGCCGCACCTGCTGCTGTGCCCTGGCGAGGGCCAGCGCGAGCAGGGGTACTGCGGCCAGCAGCGCGTACAGGTAGGCCCGGGTCCACAAATCGTATCGCCCGGGACCGCTTGGCCCGCTCCGCCGCCACCGCACTGCCGTCACACCCCTCAGCCTGTCACGCTCGCTTAACGCCGCGGTTCCCAGCGGAACCAGCGCCGCGCCGCCCATGCGCCCGCCGCGGTCCAGGCCGCGAGCACGAGCACCGGGACGGATGCCGCGCCGAAGCTCGCGGCGAGGCCGAGGTGATGACCGTCGGCGGCCGTTCCCGTCAGGCCCAGCCGCATCAGTTCCACCACCGGTGTCAGCGGCAGCGCCTGCGCGACCGACCGCACCGGCTCGGGCAGCATGGCCAGCGGGAACATCAGACCGCTAAGAGCAAACGGGACTATCAGCACCGGCAGTGTCGTGACCTGCGCCATCTCCACCGTCCGGGTCACCGCGCTGCTGACCGCGGCCAGCAGCGCGAACACCGCTGTCCCCAGGACGAGCGCGACCAGCGCGAGCACAGGGTTGGCGGGCGGGGCCAGGCCGAACACAGCGACCGCGGCGACCGCGGCCACGGCGATCTGGGCCCACGCGATCGCGATGGCGGGCGCGGCGGTCCCCGCGAGGATCTCGCTGTCGGTGGTCTCGCCGGTGCGCAGCCGCTTCAGCACGAGCTGTTCACGGCGTCCCACCAGCGCCGTCACCAGGTTGTAATACACGGCAAAAAGCAGCGTGAACGCCATCAGCCCGGTCAGGAGAATTGCCCCGGCGCCGCCGGGCCGGTCGGCGTCTACGGCGCTGGGTGCCGCCTTGAGCGCGTAGACCATGGCGGCCGGAAGGGCGACGGCGGTCAGCAGCGCGAGGCGATTGCGCCGCAGCAGCACCCCCTCCGCCCTAGACAGGGCCGTGATCCGGTGCGCCGACCGCCTCGAACTGCTTATCGTCATCATCGCGGTGCTCATGCCGCCACGTCCTCTGTGTTGTGGTTCAGGTTGATTGGCTCACCGCCGGAGGCCGCCACAGCGTGGAAGGCCTCCTCCAGCGAGGTCGAACGAGCATCCAGGGCGCCCAGCACAAGATCGCGGGAATTCGCCCACCCCAGCAGGGCGGTCAGCGTCCGCTGGAGGTCCTGCGTCTGCAGGAGCACGCTTCGCCCGGTGACGCTGGCCGGCGTCCCGGCTATGTCGGGAACTGGCTCGCGCCAGTCCTCGGGCAGCTCGAAGGAAATGCGGGCCGGCTGCGACGCCGCGACCTCCGCCGGGGTGCCCGTGCGCACGATCTGGCCCTGGTGCATGATCGCCAGGCGATCTGCCAGCTCCTCAGCCTCTTCCAGGTAGTGGGTGGTCAGCACAACGGTGGTGCCCGATCCCAGCAGGTCGCGGATCAGCTGCCAGGTGCGGCGGCGGCTCTCCGGGTCCAGCCCGGTGGTGGGCTCGTCGAGGAACAGCACTTCTGGGCGGCCCAGGATCGCCATCGCCAGATCCAGGCGGCGCCGTTCACCGCCGGAAAGAGATCTCACGGCGACCCCCGCGCGGTGGCCCAGGTCGACCAGGTCCAGCGCCTCGGCTACCGGCCGGGGCGCACTGAGCGTCCCGGCCCACATCCGGCCCGTCTCCGCGACAGTCAGATCCGACGCGAACCCGCCCTCCTGCAGCATGATCCCTATCCGGCGCCGAACCAGGGCCCGCTCCCGGTAAGGGTCACGGCCCAGCACCCGCACGGTGCCCTGCGCAGGGAGTGCCAGTCCTTCCAGCACCTCCATCGTCGAGGTCTTCCCGGCACCGTTGGTGCCCAGCAACGCGAACAGCTCCCCGCGGCGTACCGAGAAACAGACACCCCAGACCGCATCGAAGCCTAGGCCGCCCGTGCCGCGGTAGCGCCGCCGCAGATCCCTGACAGTGATAATGCCGGTGTCATCCATGCCAACCAGCATCGCGGCGAACCAGCGGGTCCGCCCGTGCCCGCCATCACCAGTCCCGATGACATCCGCCCGAGCCGCCCATGACAAACCTCACGCACCGCGGCGGATGCTGGATCGAGCGGCTGGTGATGGGGCCGGTTCACCGCGCGCCATAACGACAGCAGAAACGCCGATGTCGAAGCGGTCAGACTCGGCATTGAGGGCGCAAGGATAGAGAGCACAGCGAGCGCTGCCGCCGCCCAGATCGGCGGTTAGACGCGCTCCAGGCAGGTGGGTGAGACCAGGCGGTGGTCGTGTCGAGGCTGCAAGATACGGCCAAGGTTTGGCGTCCTGTGCACGGCGGGCTGCCGTACCTGGTCGTCAGAGCCGCCAGCGAGGCATATATCTATGAGAGGGCAAGCTAGATATATTGAGGTGGGAGGTTAGAGATGGCCAAGACTTTGATTGATGTGGATGAGAAGTACCTTGCTGCTGCGCAGGAGGCGCTGCACACCGAGACGAAGAGGGACACGGTGAATGCGGCTCTGCGCGAGGTGGCTGCCCTGGCGGCCCGGCGGCGGGATCTGCAGCGGCTGGCCTCTGGCGGTCTGCCTGACCTGGAGGATGAGGAAGTGATGCGCGCCGCATGGCGGCAGTAGCTGGCTATCTGGCCGACACCAGTGCCCTGGCCAGGTTGCGCCATGGGCCGGTGGCTGCGGTCCTGGGCCCGCTGATCGAGGCTGGGCTGGTTGCCACATGCGGGATCATTGAGTTCGAACTCGGATGGGCGACGAGGAGCGCGAAAGAGTTCGATGAGCTGCGCGCAGACCGGGACGCCGGTTATGAGTGGCTGGCCACCCACGATGAAGACTGGCGGCGTGCCCTGGCGGTCCAGGCGACGCTGTGGCGGAGCGGGCGTGTAAGGGCAGTCGGGTTCCCTGATCTGCTGGTCGCTGCCGTGGCTGAGCGGGAACGCGTCACGGTGCTCCACTACGACAGTGACTACGACCTCATCGCCCAAGTCACGGGCCAAGCAGTTCAGTGGGTGGTACCTCCAGGAACGGTTCCCTGACACACCAGCGCATACAGCCCGTAAGTACAGCAACAGCTCGGGATCTGACCGGACTTGAGTGCACGCCGTTGGACGCTGACCTGCGGGGGTGGACGCGAGCGGATGTGCTGCCGCCTGTTTGCACGCAGGGGGTCAGGGGTTCGAGTCCCCTTAGCTCCACAGGTCAAAGACCAAATTCGAACAGACGGATCCCGGGTACAGCAGGAAAGTACAGCAGCAGGTGCCCGTTCTTGAGGCCCCGCCGAGGCGTCCGGCCGGGCTGTCCGGGCAGGCGGCAGCTGCTGACACGGTCAGCCGATCCGCGGTGCCGGGTCCGGCTTACAGCCGCTGGCCAGCACAAATCGTTCCGCGTTCGCCGGTGTGGCCAGCTGGTCCCGGTGGGGTCTTGGCTCCGGTGCGGCAGCGTTTGCCCACGGGCTGACACTCAGCCGCATCGCCTATCGCACCCGCGACGACATCACCCACTCCGACGGCCAGAGCTGGCTGCACCATCACGGGCACCAGCTCCTCCTGCCGCCCCGCCTCGCCTCCCTCATCCGCCAGCTCGCCAGCCAGCCCGCCTCCGCCACCGCCTTGACCCGCCTCGCCGGACCGCCCCGATGGCTGTTCCCCGGCAACGACCCCACCCGCCCGGCCAGCCACGCCCACCTCTGCACCGGGCTGAGCCGCCACGGCATCACCACCCACGCCGCACGCAACACCGCCGTCGGCACGCTCGCCGCCGAGCTGCCAGCCCCCGTCCGCGCCAGCATCACCGGCCTGAACATCAACACCGCGACCAGCTGGACACGCAGCACCGGCCGCGACTGGACCCAGTACCTGGCCGCCAGAACACCACAACAAGACGAGACGGCAGCGGACGAGGAACTGTTACAGTACGCGCGTCATCTGCCACGATTACGCGCCAGGATCCATTTTGAAGATTGCCGGGACCGCGATCATCCGCCCGGGCAGCGACAGCTCGCGAGCACGGCGCCTGCCGGGTCTGCCCAGTGACCGGTGCCAAACCTGGACACTTGCTGTCACGGATAGTGAATATACGGCGAGTGCGATAGCCAGATGCTCACGCATAAGGATGCTGCCTGCCGATTCGGAATGGCTGGCCGCTGTGCCGATCACTCGGGCGGGTGCCCGCAGATTATCCATTCTGGATCAATCGGCCCTCAGGCGCCCGGTCACACTCGGTATCGGCTGCATTTGCGCAGAGACAGGCGTGGCCGCGATAGCCGAGGTGTCTCGTGTTTTCGCCGGGGTACTGGACTGCGGCGGCCGGGAGCTTGCTTGGTGGCATGCCCGCGGGTGACCTTGGCGCCGGGCTAGATGAGTGAGTCCTGTTGGGCTTAGTGATCGTAGGCGATCAAAGAGCGCTTGACTGGTGCGCCGATCTGCCAGTTGTGCCAGATGGCGGCGGCGAGGGCCAGCAGGCGGGCCGCCACCCGGGCGTAGACCCCGGCGAGAGTGCGCCCGCCGTGTTGTTCGAGGGTGAGCTGGCCCTTGAGGGTATCGATGATCGCTTCGATCCACTGGCGGCAGCGGGCGAGCTTGCCGAACCGGGCGGGTTCGTCCTTGCGGTCGGGACGGACCAGGTGCGCGCCCAGGCCACTGGTGATGAAGGCCTCGAAGTCGCGGCCGGCGAAGCCCTTGTCGCCGAGGATGACCTGCCCGGCGCGGACCAGGTGGTGGTCGCGTTCCAGCAGGGCCTGGGTGACTTCGCGTTCCCCGGGCCCCGGATGGGCCAGGCCCCAGATGACCGGCATACCGTCGGCGGTGGTGATCAGGTACAGCCGCAGCCCCCAGAAGAACCTCGAATGGCTGGCGCAGTACCCGTAGCCGGCATGCCCAGCCAAGTCCGGCCGCTTCACGGTCTCGCGGCTGGCCGCGCACGGCAGAGGCGTGGAATCTGCCAGGCGCAGCAGGTCATGCCAGGATGCGGTGTCGCGGGCCAATTCGGTGATCGCGGCGGCCAGCAGGCCGCCCTGGCGGCGCAGCCGCTTGCCGTACCCGGACTGGCCGGGCAGGTAAGGGAACATCCCGGCCAGGTGGGCGCGCGCATACCGGATCCACCGCCGCTCGCCGGCGATGCCCAGCAGCTGCTGCGCGACGGCCGGGCACATTAACTCGGTATCGGCCAGAACCGGTTTGCCGCCCGGCCGATGATCACGTGACCAGCCCAGCGCCGGCAGGACACGATCATCGAGATGAACGTAGAGTGCGGTCAGGAGGGTGTCCAGGTTGTTCGTCACAAAACGATCTTCGACGCCCTCCGCCTTACCTTGCGGGCAGCGACACGCGGCAAGAGCTAACCGGACTCACTCATCTAGAGGCCAGGCACTTCTCGCCGCAGCCGCATCGCCAGCCGGGGCGTGCGTGCCCTGATGGCCGGAGAGTGTTGTGCGGTTAGGCCTTCTGGCTGGTGGCCGGTGCGTCGCGGCGGTTGCCGGTATCACGCGTGACGGATGGGAACGATCGCAGTCCGGTGTCGATGAAGTGGGCGGCGCGGTTGACTTCGGCGCTGACGGCCTGGTGGACCTGCGCGGGGGTCCGGGTGCCGTCCAGGTATTTGGACAGGGCCTGGAACTGGATGCGCCACAGGCCGAGCAGGGCGGTGGCCGCGATTTGCGGCTCGGGGTCGTCCGGGCTCAGGCCGGCCCGCCCGGCCAGGATCTCGGCGGCCACCGCGGTGAACTGGTCCATCATGTCGCTTTGATGGGCGCGCAGTGATGGTGAGGCCTGGATCATGGTGCCGAAGCGCCGGATCGCGGCGCTGGCCTGGGCCAGGTCGTCCTGGGCGGCGAGCCAGGACGTCATCGCGCTCAGTTCGTCGTCCAGGATCCGCAGCGCCGCCTCGGCCGGCTCGGCTCCGGGCTGGGTCAGGCCGCTCTTCAGGGCGGCCATCGTGGACTCCAGGCGGTCCAGGATCAGCGACTCCTTGATGGGGAAGTAGTTGAAGACCGTCTTCTCCGATACCCCGCACGCCTCGGCGATCTCCGTCACCCGCACCGCGTCAAAGCCCCGCTCCATGAACATCTGCGTGGCCGTGTCGGACAACTGCTGGCGCATCAGCCGCTTCTTGCGCTCCCGCAGCCCCTCGGCCGCCGCTACTCCGGTCCCCGGGGTGCGCGGTGCCGTCCAGTCCACCGTTCGCATGGTCATGTTCCCAGCATAGTCCAGTGGCATGACTTTTTCTGCTACAGTAAACTTTTAGTAGCTGAAGGAAGTCGCCTCCGCTGCCACTGCGTCCATCCGAGGAGATCCCGTGAGTGAGATCCACATCGTCCGTGACTACCCCCATCCCCCCGCGAAGGTCTGGCGTGCGGTGACCGACCCGGCGCTCGTGCCGCTGTGGACCGTCACCGGCGCCGGCGGCCGGCCGGAAGGGTTCGCCCCCGTCGTCGGTACGAAGTTCCGGCTCCTCGCCAAGCCCAAGCCCGGCTGGAGCGGCGTCGTGGACTGCGAGGTGCTGGAGGTCAACGAGCCATCGCTGCTGCGCTACTCGTGGACGGGCGACGAGGGCGGCGACGTGACCGAGGTCGCCTACCGGCTCGAACCCTACGCCGGGGGCACGCGCTTCACCTACGACCACACCGGCTTCACCGGCGTCGGCGGAGTGTTCATGGCCAAGCTGCTGGGCCACGTCCGCAGGAAGATGCTCCGCGCGGGCCTGCCGCCCGTGCTCGATAATCTTGACGACGACGGCACCCTCCGCCCTGGCAGCACCCTCAGGCCCAAGTCCCTGGGATGACGCAAGCCGTCCACCAGGGACACCAACGCCATCTGCACCTGACCTGCTGACCGGCCTCTGGCCAGCGGCACCAGCAGCCGCAGCCGCCGCGCGCGGGCGAAGTTCCCCTCCCTGGCGTAACCGGAGCCGACGAGCACGGTCCGCAGCCCTGGTTCAGCCGCGGCCTGCAGTGCCAGCGTCCTACCGCCAGCCGCACGTCAAGTGACGCTCGGCAATGGGACGAGAGCCTGTCCTCCGTGAGCTGATGTGCGACGGTCTTCCGCCAACTGATACGCGGTATCGGAGCGCGGATCGCGGATCATGCAGAACCGGGTGTTGACGCGGTATCGCCGCGTGCCTGAGCTTGGGGTTGAGGGCGCGGGGGCGGTGCTGAGGCGACGGCCGGCTGGCCCGCCGCCGCGGCCTGATCAGGTGAACCCGACGTTCAGGACGAAGTGCCCGAGCCTGAGGTTGAGTACTCCGCCGCCGGCCCAGTGCACGATGAACGCCAGCAGGATGATGGCCAGGATGGCCACGACCACCCAGAAGAAGAACACGACGATGCCGGGGATGGCATACCCGGCGACAGCTCTCGCTCTAGCCACGGCCACCAGCTACCCACCGCCGCCCCACTTATTCCGCGGGTGCTTACCAGGGACGACGACGTTAGATCCTGGCCATTGCGAAGCCCGCAACGTACCAGGCGCGGCATAGAAAGACGTTCTGCGTGTCGGTTCGTGACGTAGGAACGTCCCCCCTGATGCGCTTCGGGCTTGGTGTCCCACGCGGCAGGAGGACGTTCATGGGTAACGGTAGTGGCGTGTCGCGAGGTGACCGCAATCGGAACGCTCGGCTGGGCCGGCTACGTGTCCTGGTGCCGGTGACGAACGCGATTGCCGGCATCGACCTGGCCGATAAGAAGCAGATGGTCGTGGTGACTGACCACGACTCGAAGGTCATCGCGCGCAGGACGTTCCGGTGCCGGGCCTGGGATCTCGCCAGTGATCTCGGCATTCACTCGGACTCCCCGCCGGACGTACTCGACGGCCAGTGAGCGGGCGACCAGTCCCCCTCTGGGTCCGTGGTTTGACCCACTTCGATCAGATGACCGTCGGGATCGCGAATGTAGCAACGCTTCTCGTACTGGTGCTGTTTCGGCGGCGTCAGGAAATGAGCACCCCGGGCGCTCCATTCGGCGTACACGGACTCGATGTCTTTGACCCGGATATTGAGGAAGCTGCTGACCCGGTCGGGATCACGCGGCGTCTCCAGGATGACCGTAGGCTTGTCGTCGGTCGGTCCTCCGCCGCCATTGATGACGATCCAGCTATTGGATAGCGCGACATTGGTCGGTCCTCCGGGGCCAGAGAAGACCACCCTGCCGCCGAGTACCTCGGTATAGAAGCGCCGAGAGCGCTCGACATCATCCGAGACGATGAAGTGGGTCAGCACAATTCCCTCTGGGGGCGCTGGGAATTCGGCCATCTGGCACCTCCACTGGTTGGGTCTCACACCCCGCTTACGACGGGTCTGCAGCGTGCAGGGGTTGCCCCGCCGCTGAATGCCAGGGAGTCTAACGCTGCACGGCAAGCTCGCCGCGAAGCGCCCAGGGGACCTTTCTGGCTGAGCCCTGTCACCCGTGCGCGGCCCTGGGCGGGGAATCCGTGAGGATGATCCAGCGACTTGGCCGCCGCTGGTGGCGCTCGACGGTCTGGTGGGCGGATCGTTCACCGCCGCGGGCACCTCCCCAGCCCTCGCCGGTGCCTGTGATGAGCTGATCGGGCCGGGCAGGTGGACCTCGCCAGTCCATTGCGGAGGTGCGGTGGTCGTGCGCTTCCCCTCCGAGGACCGGGCGAATGCGGGATACCACATCGAGGGCAGCTATGACGGCCCGGGCGGGTACTGGGTCAACGTCCGCGCGGGCTGCTGGCGCTGTTCCTGTTCAGCGACGTCGGCCCGGACGACGCGCCGACCCCGGCTCATGTGCGGTTCCCACCTGGCAGTCCCGGAGTTCCTGGCCCCCTACGGCGAGGCTGGCGTCTGTGCTGATGGCGTCTTCTGGCGCCCGTCGGCCTTGTGCTTGCCGGTCGCCCAGGCCACCGGCAAGGCCGGAGACGTCTACCTGTGCCATCCGTTCATCGTGCACACCGCCACCTGGCCGCACCGGGGCATGATGCCGCGGATGATCGCCCAGCCCGCCGTCCATGTCCGGGACGGGTTCGCGATCGACGGGTCCGACCCCTCGCCCGTCGCCCGGGCGATCGTCGCGGGTCTGGCGCTGGCCGATTGATGCCGCGCGGGGCATCCCGTGCGGCGCATGGTCATCCCACGGATGTCCGCCGGTACGATCTGGCGCTGCACGCCAGGCGCCTGGCACGGCCAGGCACCGCGCCAACAGCTAATCCGTCACGTACGCAGGAAGTCTCAGTCAACTTGTGAACGGCAGGTCAGCCGATCGGGACCAGGACGGGTCGGCTCAACCCTGTCCGCAGCATGGAAACATGGGCTGGGTGAGCTGGGACGAGGCGTTCGCGGACCGCTACGAGGAATGGTCGGCTGAGATGACGGCCGACATCGCCTTCTACGTCGCGTTGGCACGCCAGGCGGATGGGCTGCTGGTCGAGCTGGCGGTCGGCAACGGGCGGGTCGCGATCCCGGTCGCGCAGGTGACCGGGAAGCGGGTCGTCGGCTTTGACTCCTCCCCGGCGATGCTCAAGCAGGCCCGGGACCGGGCGGCCGCGGCGGGCGTGCAACTCGACCTGCGCCGGGGTGACATGCGCGACTTCGCCCTCGGCGAGTCGGCAGGGCTGATCTACTGCCCGTTCCGCGCCCTGCTACACCTGCCGACCTGGGACGACCGCCGTCGCACCTTCGAACGGGTCGCCGCCTCGCTCCGGGCGGAAGGCCGGTTCGCCTGGAACGCCTTTGCCTTCGACCACCGGATCGCCGCGCGCCTCGACGGCCAGCACCAGCAGGACCCGGTACCGCACACTAACCGGTACGCGGTGGGCGACAACCGGATTGACATCGTCCTCGACGGCGGCGCGAGGAGTTCGCTGTGGTGGGCGACGAAGAACGAGTGGCTCGGGCTCCTCGATGTCGCTGGCCTGGAGCTGGAGACGCTCTACGGCGGCTTCGCCGGGGAGCCGTTCAACGATGACAGCCGTGAATACGTGTTCGTCGCCCGCCGTGCCTGATCACCGGCCAAGATCGGCGTGTCATTACCCCCGGACCCTAGCGGTACTGTGGCGCTGCGCCAGCAACCCGAACCACACGCGTTCGTGGTCTACGACCATGCCCTGGACCTGCTGGCCGCAACCACCGTCTGAAGTGCAGGAGCCCAGATCGGGCGTCTGTCAGATAAGACCTGACGCGGAAGAGGTCACCCGGCCAAGCCGTATCCGCAGCGGCCTTATTCGCCTGTCACCCCGTCGAGGCGTTCGCGCAGCAGATCGGCATGACCTAGGTGCCGGGCGTACTCCTTGATCAGGTACAGGTAGAACCAACGCAGCGTGTACGAGTTCGTCTTGCCGAAGGTGTGGTCGAGTTGGTAAGCCGCCATGATCTGCCGGGTCCGGGCGCAGTGCGCGCGGAATGTGTCCAGGTCTGCGGCGGCCCCGGCGGCGGTGACTGCCTCGAAGTCGCCTGCTTCGTTCTCGTCGGTGCAGTACAGCCAGCTAATGCCCCAGTCGGCCAGCCGGTGCCCGTAGACCCGCTCCATTTCCGTCATATGCCTGACCAGGCCAATGAGTGACATCGGCGACGGCTCGCACGACATGGTGATGAGCTGCTGGCCGGTCAGGCCCTCGCACTTGGCCAGCAGCGTCGCCCGGTAGTAGTCCAGCCAGCCATCGAGCAGGCTCCGCTCATCGCTCAAGCCTTCCGGCATGGTCCGCTCGGTCATCTCTGCCTCCTACCGGCCCCTGGCCCGCATCATGTCATTGGCCCAAACGGCCGGAAGCCGCCCAAGGGTCTGGGCCAATGTGGGCTTCGGGAGCGACGCTGGGAGCCAGCGCAACAATCCTGGTCAGGTCAGCCGAGGAGACCGGGTGGCATCCGGCGGACCACGTGCTACCGGGCCCGCTACGACGCCAGCAGAATCGTGGCCGCGTTCGCGGCCCGGCTGAAGGACGCCGTGGACCTGGACTCAGTCCGAGATGACCTGGCCGGTCTATGCAGGCCACGCAGCCGGCCGGGGCTGGGGTGGAGCCCGCCGGGCTGGATCTGCCATAAACGCGGTGGCGTGATCGGCGACCCACTGGCGAAACGATCGCGGCACCGATCCGAGGATGTCGGACACCGTAGAGGTGATGAACGCTGGCCTTCCAATCGTTGCGCCCCACGCGGCGAGCAGCATGTCCACGACCGGGCGCGGCCAGCTTCCCTCCGTCTCGCTACGGAACTCGTCCGGCGACAGCTCCTCAAATTCGATCCGACGCCCCAAGAAGTCACCGATGATGCTCACCTGCTCTGCCTGACTCAGTGACTCGGGGCCCGTGAGGACGTAGTCGCCTCCAGCATGTCCGTCCTGATACAGGGTCCGCGCCGCAACGGCTGCCACGTCGCGCTCATCGACGGGTGCCGTCTCGGCAGCGCCGTAAGGCCACCGGACGACACCGTCGGCGCGAATCGCGGTCGCCCACCAGAACAACGCGTTCGACGCGAGCATCCCCGGCCGGATGATCGTCGACTCGAGCCCGGCGGCCGCGATGAGCCGCTCAATATCGGCGTGGAGCACCGCCATTGGATTCGGTTGCTGGAAGAAAGGGTGCGGGGTTTGGTGCGGTGATGAGAGAAAGACGACACGCCGCGCGTAGGTTGCGAGACGCTCGACAACTGCCGGAGCAGTGGTCGGCGGGGCGGTCCAGACGAGGAAGACGGCACTGACACCTCGCAGTCCTGCGTCGAGCGATTCGGGCACGGTGAGATCGCCGGCGACGACTTCGACGTTCGCTGGCAGCGTCGCCGCCGCCTCGGAGCGATGCGTGAGGGCGCGGACCGGCACGCCCGCGTCCATTAGCAGGTCGACTACGACGCGCCCAATCCGGCCGGTCGCTCCGGTGACGAGCACCGGAGGCACTCGCGTCCGTGTCTGGAGCGCTTCCTCTACTCGCGAGAGGAAATCGGCTTGTTCGTTGCGGGTGGTGACCTTTATGCGCTGAAACTTGCTGTCGAGCCTGATATCGACATACAACTCGCCCGCATCCTCGTGGAAGTGAAGGAACGCCTGTGTTCCCCGCGAGAAGTAACCGCGCTTGCGCTCCCGCAACTGGGGGAGCCTGCGCAGGTCCACCAGCAGTGCCTCTAGGCGATCAAGGTCTTCCTGTGTGGCATGCCGCACGGGTCGAGCATGACGCTGGCCGTAACGCCACCGCAAGGGCCGGCCAAGCCCAGGTGAGCAAGGGTGGCCGACGGTCTGTATGTATTTGCGGCGGGCGCTCGACTGCTGCCAAACCTGTTGCCAAGACCGTAGCTAGAGAGTCTTGTCCTATTAAGGGAATCGCACCCGTGGGCGCATGGTGAGCTTGGCCAGGTCCTGACGCGAACGCTTATCGAGGTGGCCCCAGGCACAGGTCTGCCTGATCCGATAGCAGATGTCGTAGAGCCAGACCCGCTCGGTGAGGTGCGGCCGGTCAAAGAGCTCGGGGTAGCCGGCTCGGAGCCAAGTGAGCAGGGGCAGCTCAGAGGTAGAGACAGCACTGGAAGACTCTTGGGCCTGCAAGCCGGGCTCGTCGAGAATAGTCGCGAACTCAAGATCGGGCGGGCCCACGCGGGCCCATTCCAGGTCCAGCAGCGCGACAAGGCGCCCCTGGTGCCACAACACATTGGCGAAGCTGGCATCGCCGTGGACCACCACGCCGTCCTCGAACTCGGCGTCGCTGACCAGCGGCAGCAGGTCCCCGGTCCGTGCCCGCACCCGGCCAGCGAGATCACTGTCCATACCGGGCTGTTCCTCCAGCCAGTCCAGCAGAGGGAGCAGGCGTCGGCTGGGGAGTGGCACCATCCCCGCCCCGACGATGTCATCGGGCGTGCTGGGCGGGGTCAGGGCTGCCTGCCGTAGCTGGTGCCCAACCAAGAGCGGCGGCTTCCACACGTGCAGGGCCTTCAGCGCGCCCGCCAAAGCGACGACGGCATCGCGCCGCTCCCGGCCCGACAGGGCCGGCCACACCAGGTCGAGGCGCTCGCCGGGCAGCCGCCGCAGGACCATCCACGTCAGGTCCTCGGTACGCCCCGTGGCCAGGACGGTGGCATGCGGGACCGCCGCCGGAAGCGATCCCAGCAGCATCGCCTCGCGAACCAGCCGTTCCCGGTCACCTCGCCAGCACACGCGCAGCACAGACCCGTCAGCGAGCCAGGTGTCGTTCGACCAGCTCTCGGCCAGGATGGCCGCGCCGAGGTCAACGGGGACGGCCGGGCGGACGATCTCCAGCCGGGCGGCAGGATCGTTCACGCGGCCACCGTAACCCCTGAAACCGGCCACGACAGCACCGGTGCCAGGCCTCGAGCGCTGACCGCATCACGCGAATGAACCGGCACCGGCATGAAGATCGCCGTGCCCCTAACGTTCCATTGACCATGGTCCCCCAGCCGTACGTCACGGATACTCACGGACAGCTGGCCGGGTAAGAGCGGTCAGTTTTCGAGAAGCGTGCCATCGCGGCGGCTCCCTAGCATGAGAGTCGTCCCTATTAAGACTCGCAGGGGAGGAATCCCGCAATGAAGGACACGCAGAAGTCCGCCAAGACCAGCACCGCGAGCGGCAAGACGTTCGAGGGGTTCACGGACGAGGAACGAGCCGCGATGAAGGCGCGCGCTCAAGAGCTGAAGGAGGATGCGCGCCGCGGCCCGCGCGCGGACAAGGAGGACGGGGAAAGCGCCGTGCTCGCGAAGATCGCTGAGATGCAGGAACCGGATCGCGTCATGGCCGAGTGGCTCCATGCCATCATCACCGCCAGCGCGCCAGCCCTCTCGCCGAGACTCTGGTACGGGATGCCCGCGTACGCCAAGGACGGCAACCTCATCTGCCACTTTCAAAGCGCGCAGAAGTTCAAAACGAGGTACGCGACGCTCGGCTTCAGCGACAAAGCGAACCTCGGCGAAGGCACCATGTGGCCGGTGGCCTACGCACTGACCGAGCTGACCGCCGCCGACGAGGCAACGATCGCCGCGCTCGTGAAGAAAGCGGTGAGCTGAGGACTGAACAAGCCGCTGGCCCCCAGCCGCCCTACAAGTGAGGTGTCACTGGGTCGAAGCCGGTCACGCCCACCCGGCGAGCTGGGACCGACTGCCGCCGGCTCGGTAGCCTGAAGATCATGCCACGTGACGAGCGCAGCGTTACCCCGCAGAGCGAGGACTTCCCGGCCTGGTACAACGACGTGGTCTTCCGCGCCGAATTGGTGGACCGGGGACCGGTCCGCGGCAGCATGGTGATCAGGCCGTACGGGTACCGGATCTGGGAGTTGCTGCAGGCGGACCTGGACGGGCGGATCAAGGCCACCGGGCACCAGAACGCATACTTCCCGCTACTCATCCCGCAGAGCTATATGCAGCGCGAGGCCGAGCACATCGAGGGGTTCGCGCCCGAGCTATTCACGGTCACCCACGCGGGCGGCAAGGAATTGGAGGAGCCACTGGTCATCCGGCCGACGTCGGAAACGATCATCGGGGAGATGATGGTCAAGTGGATTAGCTCGCACCGGGACCTGCCGCTACTGCTGAACCAGTGGGCGAACGTGCTCCGGTGGGAGATGCGACCCCGGATGTTCCTGCGCACCAGCGAGTTCCTATGGCAGGAAGGCCACACCGCGCACGCCACCGCGGCTGACGCGCTCGCCGAGACGATGCTGGCGCTGGGCTTTTACCAGGACGTGGCCGTGGAGACCGCGGCTATGGCCACCGTGCCGGGCGAGAAGACGCCAGGAGAGCGGTTCGCCGGGGCCGAGCGCACGTTCACGATCGAGGGCATGATGCGGGACGGGCGCGCCCTGCAGGCGGGCACCTCGCACTTCATGGGGACGAACTTCGCGGCGGCATTCGGGATCACCTATACCGGGGAGAGCGGCACGGCTGAGCTGTGCCACACCACGTCCTGGGGCATGAGCACCAGGATGATCGGCGGCCTGATCATGACCCACGGTGACGACAAGGGCCTCGTGCTGCCGCCGGCATTGGCTCCCTACCAGGTGGTGATCGTCCCGATCGGGCGCGGCGAGCAGGCCGGCACCACATTGTCCGCAGCTACCGCACTGGCTGCCACGCTGCAGCACACGGGTATCCGGACGCACGTGGACGACCGGCCGCAGTTGTCGCCTGGCTTCAAGTTCAATGACTGGGAGATGCGCGGCGTGCCGATCCGGCTCGAGCTTGGCCTGCGGGAACTGGCCGCCGGCACCACGCTGATGTCCCGCCGCCTGAGTTACCGGCAACCGGACGCCGGCAAGGAGACCATCCCGCTCGATGCGGCGCCAGATCTGCTGGCTGCCGAGCTTGTGGCGTTCCAGGCGATGCTGGCGCGGCGGGCCGCCGACTTCCGCGACGACCACACAGTCGCTGTCAATTCCTGGCCTGACTTCGCCGCCGCTGTGGCGGTCGGGTGGGCGCTGGCGCTGCACTGTGGCGAACAGGTTTGTGAAGACGAGATCAAGACGGAAACCACGGCCACTCCCCGCTGCATCCCGCTGGCAGGCGAACCCGAGCAGGGCACCTGCGTCCGCTGCGGCAAGGCGTCCGCCTACGGCAAGCGGCTGATCTTCGCCCGCGCCTATTGAGTTACTAGGGTAACCATTGATGGGAACGCGCCTATTCGATACTGTGCTTACGAGGGTAACTACCCGGGAGGGAGGACCATGGACCAGGCTGCGAAAGACCGCATCCAGCACGAGCTGGAGGACGAGGCGAAGAATCTCTTCCCGGGCGCGGTACGCCGAGCCGTCCTCCTCCAGCACGGCGACGACCCGCTGGTCGAACCAGGAGAACTGGTGCTCCGGCTGGTCATCACTCCGCCTCCCGGCGAAGACGGAGAGTTGCCCGAGCCGGGCACGGTGCTCAGACGACCCGCGATGAAGCAGTTCCGGCACGAGCTGTCACGGCGGCTGCCCGGGTGCCGGCGAATCGAGGTCATGCTCGAAGACGCCAGCGGCCACCCGCTCAAGGGCCACTTCATGATGACAACCGACGAGGGGGCCCGGCTCAGCGACGGCGACTTCACCCCTGTGATGGCCCGGCTCAGGGCAGCGGAGCTGGAAATCGTGGACACGCTGATCAGCGCAGGTATCGCGGCCAACCGCGCTGAGGCCGTCCGCTGGGCCCTGGCCCGCATCAGCGAGCGGCCCGCCTATGCGCAGCTGCGCGAGCACACCCGCGACATTGAAAGACTCAAGACCGAGTTCTAGCTGGGTAGCCGCGGGGCAAGGAGCATGCCTGATCCAGCCAGCCTGAGTTTCCGTGCGGCAGGCCCGGATGACGCGCACGCCATCGCCGGGCTTCACGCGGACAGCTGGCGGCGTCACTACCGGCCGAGCTGACGAGAGCGCTGAAAGCGGAGATCACGAGGTCGTCTGCTCGACCTGCTGGATGAGGCGTTTGAGGTGGGCAAGTTCCTCCCGGAGGGCTTTGTCCCCCGCGGACGTGAGGTTGACCCAGGTCCGGGGGCGTTTCCCTTCGTACCCCTTCTCGATGTGCACCAGCCCGGCCTTTTCCAGGACGGAGAGGTGCTGCCCGAGGTTACCGGCGGTCAACTCGAGAGCGGTGCGCAGGAAGCCGAACTCCACGCGCCGGGCCTCGTGGGCGATGGCGAGGATCCCGAGCCTGACTCGCTGATGAACGACGTCATCCAGGCCGTTGACGGGGTGCTCGGTCATGAC
>DATDGI010000221.1:0-5197 GCA_036522155.1 Streptosporangiaceae bacterium | reverse complement strand
TGGTACCTCCGGTACATTCTGGGCCACTGGCAGATCAGGCTGAAATTCTCTCACGCACAGGACATCGGCGCTGGCCACTCGGCAGCCTGCGCTGGTGCTTGCCTGCCGCCAGCTACCCAGAGCCCACGGGCGGCCGCCGTCATGCGTGGCGCATGGACCGCACCCCGGTATCGCAGGTAGCGTGGGCGAACGCAGGAGAGTTGCCGCGCAGAGCCGCGCCAGCGGATGTGTTTCCCGGCCCGAGCCCATGGCCGGCGGAGGAGAGGCTGGGCCACGATATGCCGCGCGTGTACTGCCCCCGTTGCGGGCAGGAGAATCCCGACGGTGCCCGGTTCTGCTCCCACTGCGGGATCTCGCTCATGCGCAGCGGCGGGGAACGGGTGGGCGAGACCACCTCGATCATCTCGGTGGGCGGCCCCGATGTGGCCGAGGCCGAACCCGATGAACCGCTCGCGGATTCCCCTGCGGCCGAGGGCCTGCCGTGGGGAACAGCGCTGCTGGTGGTCAAGCGCGGCCCCAACGCCGGCAGCAGGTTCCTGCTGGACAGCGACCTGACCACGGCCGGGCGGCACCCGGAGAGCGACATCTTCCTCGACGACGTGACCGTGTCCCGCCGGCACGCAGAGTTCTACCGTCACCCGCGCGGGTTCACCGTGCGTGATGTCGGCAGCCTGAACGGGACCTACGTCAACCGGGAGCGGATCGAAGAGGCCAGCCTGGCCGACGGCGACGAGGTGCAGGTGGGCAAGTTCCGGCTGATGTTCCTGGCCGGCCGGCGGTCGCAGGCCGACCGCGGTGGCGGAGGTGCGCAGGTAGGGGCATGAGTGCTGAGCCTGCCCGGGCGTATGTCGGCATCGGCGAGGTGCTCGACCTGCTGCGCCCCGACTTTCCCGATGTGACCGTCTCCAAGATCCGTTTCCTGGAACAAAAGGGGCTGGTCCAGCCCGCCAGGACGCCGTCGCAGTACCGGAAGTACACCACCGCGGATGTGGACCGGCTGCGCTTCATCCTCACCGCCCAGCGCGACCAGTACCTGCCGCTCCGGGTGATCAAGGACCAGCTGGACGGCCGGGACGAGGAGCCGCCGGGGCGGCCCGGTTCCGCCGGTCCCGCCGCGCCGCTGACCCGGCGGGAACTGCTGGATGCCACCGGCCTGGACGAGGCGCGGCTGGCCGAGCTTGAGGACTTCGGGCTGGTCCGGCGGGCGGGCCGCCACTATGGCCCCGAGGCGCTGGCGGCCGCCCAGTGCGTCGTGGCGCTGGACGGGCATGGCGTCCAGGCCCGTCACCTGCGGGTGCTGCGGGCCGCCGCGGAGCGGGAGACCGAGCTGATCGAGCAGGTGGTCGCGCCGACGCTGCGCCAGCGGAGCCCGGGGGCGCGGGAGCGGGCCGGACGCACCGCCCGCGAGATCGCCGAGATCACCTTGCGGCTGCACGCGGCGCTGATCGAGGCGGCGCTGGCGGACGCCGGATTCGGCGATCACGGCCCGGGATGACCGGATGACTCGGCGCAGGGCGCAGGCGTGCCCGCCGCGGGTACGGGTGTACGTTGGCTTACAGGTGTCTTCATTACAGGTTCAGGACGCTGGCAGCGCCTGGCGCAGCTGAGGACGGAGCGGCCGTGAGGAAGATGGAGGTCGTTGGCGTCCGCGTGGAGATGCCCACGAACCAGCCCATCGTCCTGCTCAAGGAGGTGCAGGGGGAGAGGTATCTGCCGATCTGGATCGGCCCGGTGGAAGCCACCGCGATCGCCTTCGCCCAGCAGGGCATGGTCCCCGCCCGCCCGCTCACCCACGACCTGTTCCGCGACGTGCTTGAAGCCCTCGGCGTGAAGCTCAACACCGTCAACATCACCGCCCTGCGCGACGGCATCTTCTTCGCCGACCTCATCTTCTCCAACGGCAAGGAAGTGAGCGCCCGGCCGTCGGACTCGATCGCGCTCGCGCTGCGGACCGGCGCAACGATCTTCGCCAGCGAGGAGATCCTGGACGAGGTCGGCGTGGCGATCCCGGACGAGCAGGAAGACGAGGTCGAGAAGTTCCGCGAGTTCCTGGACACGATCAGCCCGGAGGACTTCGGCCGGGCGACGTGACCGGAATGTCGTGAACGACGCGCCGGGGCGATCGTTGACCTGCCGGGCTGGTCGGCCTAGCGTGCGAAATGAGTACCCAGGGTAGCCAGCTCCCGGGGCGGAGGCGGGTGTGGCGGTAACCGAGAGTGACGGCGGCGAGTCGCGCGAGCGCGGCGCGGCCATGGAGCAGGCCGGCCAGCAGGGCCTGCTGTTCGGCGACGATGTGTCGGCTCGCACCGAGAACGTCGGGTACCGCGGGCCCACCGCGTGCGCCGCTGCCGGGATCACCTACCGCCAGCTTGACTACTGGGCGCGGACCGGGCTGGTCGAGCCGAGCGTGCGCGCCGCCCACGGCTCGGGGTCGCAGCGGCTCTACGGCTTCCGCGACATCCTCGTCCTGAGGGTGGTCAAGAAGCTGCTCGACACCGGCATCTCGCTGCAGCAGATCCGGGCCGCCGTCAACCATCTCCGCGACCGCGGCACCGACGACCTGGCCCGGCTCACCCTGATGAGCGACGGGGCCAGCGTGTATGAGTGCACCTCGCCGGACCAGGTCGTGGACCTGCTGGCCGGCGGGCAGGGGGTGTTCGGGATCGCGCTCGGCCGGATCTGGCAGGAGGTCGACGGCTCGCTGGCCGACCTGCCCGCCGAACCCGCCGACGAGGGCACCGACCCGGAGGGGAGCGCCAGCGACGAGCTGTCGCGGCGCCGGGCCAGGAAGACCGGCTGACGGCTGGACCTGGAGCTCCGTGTTAGGGTTCCCGGCGTGACGGCTGCCATTACGGCCCAGAACCTCCGGAAATCCTATGGCAAGCTGCGCGCCGTGGACGGGGTGACGTTCGAGGTTGCGCACGGGGAGTTCTTCGGCATCCTCGGCCCGAACGGGGCGGGCAAGACCACCACCCTGGAGATGATCGAGGGCCTGCGCGAGCCGGACGGCGGTGAGATCACGGTGCTGGGCCTGCGGCCGTGGCCGCGGAACCCGGCGCTGCTGCCGCAGATCGGGGTCCAGCTCCAGGCGTCGTCGTTCTTCGAGCGGCTGACCGCCCGCGAGCAGTTGCGCACCTTCGCCGACCTGTACCGGGTCCCGGCCGGCCGCGCCGACGAGATGCTGGAGGTGGTCGGGCTGACCAGCGTGGCCAGCACCCGCACCGAGAAGCTCTCCGGTGGCCAGGCCCAGCGGCTGTCGATCGCCTGCGCCCTGGTGCACCGCCCCGACCTGGTGTTCCTGGACGAGCCCACCGGCGCGCTCGACCCGCAGGGCCGCCGGAACCTGTGGGACCTGCTGCGGGAGATCGCCGCGCAGGGGCACACGGTGGTGCTCACCACTCACCACATGGACGAGGCGGAGACGCTGTGCCAGCGGGTGGCGATCATGGACCACGGCAAGATCCTGCAGATCGGCTCGCCCGCGACACTGATCCGCGGGCTGGCCCACCCGGTCCGGATCAGCGTGGAGTCCGGCCTGCTCGGCCAGGAGGAGGCGCAGACGCTCGCGGACGGTGCGGCCGTCGCCGACGACGGTGTGTCGCTCACCTTTACCACCACCGAGCCGGCCTCGGTGCTGGCCCGGCTGGCTGACCGGGACGCCCTGGCCGGGCTGCAGGTGACCGGCGCCACCCTGGAGGACGTGTTCCTCAACCTCACCGGGCGGGAGTACCGGGCATGACCACCGATGAGGTACCGGGCGGGGCACCGGCCCGCACCGGGCGCTGGCAGCCGTTCCGCAGCCTGTCCCGGGCCATGTTCCGCGGTTTCGTCCGGGACCGGGCCGCCCTGTTCTTCTCGATCCTGTTCCCGGTCCTGTTCCTGCTGCTGTTCGGCTCCATCTACAAGAGCAGCAGCACCCCGAAGATCAACATCGTCGAGGTCGGCCGGGTCAGCGTGCTGGACCAGGCCCT
Source organism: Streptosporangiaceae bacterium (assembly GCA_036522155.1). Lineage (GTDB taxonomy): Bacteria > Actinomycetota > Actinomycetes > Streptosporangiales > Streptosporangiaceae > UBA9676. Next base: position 1,226 of record DATDGI010000221.1, on the reverse strand, counting down.
GGCGGGCAGCCAGGGCCAGCTGGCCAAGGTGCTGATCATCACCCACACCAAGAGCCTGGCCGCCGCGCTGAACGACGTCCGGCAGGCCAGCCAGGACGCCGCCGTGCAGCAGCAGGGCGGCAGACTCATCGTCCACTACTCGATCGCCAACCCGACCACCGCCGGGGTGGTGAACAGCGTGTTCTCCGGGATCGTGCAGGCGGCGAACCAGGCCGCCTCACCCCACCCGCCCGCCTTCCAGCTCGCCACCGAGCAGGTGGAGGACAGGTCGCAGAAGCCGATCCAGTACCTGACCCCCGGCCTGCTCGGCTGGGCCATCGCCTCCGGCGGCGCGTTCGCGGCCGCGATCACGCTCGTCAGCTGGCGGCAGAACAAGCTGCTGCGCCGGCTCCGGCTGGCCCCGGTCAGCACCACTTCGATAGTCACCGCCCGGATCGCGGTCAGCGTCGTGGTCGCTATCGTGCAGACGTTCGTGTTCCTGGCCATCGCCACCACGCCCTACTTCGGGCTCCAGCTCAGCAGGTACTGGTGGATGGCCATCCCGGTGGTCATCTGCGGCACCCTGGCGTTCCTGTCGATCGGGCTGCTGGTCGGGGCGGTGGCCAAGACCCAGCAGGCGGCGACCGCGCTGGCCAACCTGATCATCCTGCCGATGGCGTTCCTGGGCGGGGCGTTCATCCCGCTCACGTTCGCCCCGCACTGGATCCAGCAGGTCTCCTACGTGCTGCCGCTGCGGTACCTGGTGGTCGGCATGCAGAACGTGATGTCCCGGGGCGACGGCCCGGCCTCCGCGCTGCCCGCGATGGGCATCCTGCTCGCCTTCGCCGCCGTGCTCACCGTGATCGCGGTGCGGTTGTTCCGCTGGGACGAGATCTGAGCTGCCCGGTCGGGTAGGCTCGGGCTGCTGACCACACCGTCCGGGAGAGATCCCGTACCGCCAGCACGGGGCGCCGAAGGGGCAACCTCCCCGGAACCTCTCAGGCATCCAGGACCGGACGGGACAGGCGTCTCTGGAGTCGCCGGCCCAGCGCCGGGCCGCGGCGACAGAGGGGGAGGACCGCACCCGGGTGCACAGGCATCCCGGTGGCTCCCCCTGGAGGCTGCCATGGACTTCGCGTCACGTCACATCGGGCCGGCACCGGACGAAGAGCAGCGGATGCTGGCCGAGGTCGGCTATGGGTCACTGGCCGAGCTGACCGCCGCCGCGCTGCCGCCCGCGCTGGCCC
>DATDGI010000220.1:0-6140 GCA_036522155.1 Streptosporangiaceae bacterium | reverse complement strand
CGGTCAGCCAGCGCAGCATGCTGCCGATCCTCCCACGGGGTGGCGGAGGATGATCGCCACGGGCGGGCCGGGGCGGGCGGACCCGGGCCGCAGGCGGCTGGGCGCGGGGTGGAGGAGGCTGAGCGCGGGCCGGAGGCGGGCGGACCCGGGCCGGAGGCGGCTGGGCGCGGGGCGCCGGGTCATGGGCCGCTCGCCGGCCGGCCAGGACCGGGCCCGGCACTGATGGCGACAGCGATCCCGCGCCGTAGCCGGTCACCGCCGCCGGCCATGATGCGCGCAGCGGCCAGCTTGGCCGCCTCCTGGGCACGGGCGTCCCCCGGCCGGCACCCGGCCGCCAGGACCAGCTGGACCGTGACGTCGGAGCCGTCATCGGAGGGCCGCAGGCCGAACTCGGCGATCACCGGCTCACCAGCCAGGGCCGCGGCCACCAGCGCGCGGACGTCCGGATCCGCGTGCGGTGGCGGCACTGGCCGTCCCGTCGCCAGCGCGGCCAGCCGGGCACCTTCCACGGCCAGCGGGACGGGCCCGGCCACGTCGATGACGACGGCATCGGCGGTCTCGGCGGCCGCCCGCCAGACCTCGCTGGCCGGGACGAGCACCGGCCGGGCCTCGGGCCGCCACGCGGTCAGCGAGTCCAGGCAGGTAAAGGCGAGCACGGCCGATCGGCCGTCCTGGCCGATGAGGGTGGGCAGGGCCATCTCGCTGACCTTCTCCCGGCGCAGCGCCTGGCCGGGCCGGGGCGGGTGGCGGGCGACGGCTGGGTGGCCGGCGGTGGCCGGGCGGGTGGCAGTGGCGGGATGGGTGGCGGTGGCCGGGTGGGTGGAGGTGGCCGGGTGGGTGGCCGGTCCTGTCGCCTCGGCCAGCAACGCGACGACCGGCACCAGCAGCCGCGCGCTGGCCAGGGCGGACAGCGCGGCGTGCTCGCTGCCCTGGCCGGTGGCGAAGGCCTGCAGGGCAGCGGCGGCCCGGGGGTCGGCGTCGCCCTGGTCGGTGGGATCACCCTGGCCGCCGACGTTCAGCTCCGGCACGGGTCAACACTATGGCCGCACCAGCCATGCTGATCCCGACCGCCGCCAGCCCTCCCCGTACCGCACTTGGCCTGCCGGGCCGACCCGCCGCCCGCTCGCCTCGCCCCCACCCGGCTGACCCGCCCGATCCGGCGGCCGGCGGTTCCGGCGCGCCGTAACCTGGCCGGTATCACCCGATGACCTGGGCCGCGGGCCCGGGGCCTGCGGCCACCTGCGGACGGCTCCGGCCAAGCCGCTTGAGGCGAAAAACCCCATATGAGAGGCTTTTGAACTGCATCCCCGGCCAACCCACAGAGGAATGAGTGATCCAGGCTGACCAGCCGACTAGGACGATAGTGCCGGGAACACCGCTGCAGAAGGTGATCCCCCACCGCCTGGTCGAGCCCTACCTGAACGGGCAGCGATCGGTGATCGCCGGCTACGTCTACCTTGCGCAGGACAGTTCGTTCAGTGACCCTGCCAGCTATTACCACGCTCTAGCCCTGGGGTATGAGGGTTCCGAGTTCAGCCCGGACATGACGGAAATCTGCGTTCTGCGCTGGCTGGCCCTGGACATGACCGGATCGCTGCTGCCAGTGGCGCCATCGAACGGCTACGGCCCGGCCAGCACCGTGCCCGAGTTCTACACGCTGCCGGTGCCGATCCCGGTTGGTACCGAGATGTACCGGGTCACCACCGGTACCGTGGAATTCATCGCCCGCTACGACGGGCAGGTATGGCTACGTCCCGTAAGGGGGAACTGAGCCATGAGGTACCGGCTGATGGCGACCTACCGCGGGGTGCCGTACGAGGCAGGAGTGGGCCCGTCCAACTCCGATGTGGTGCTGTTCGCGGCCTGCCCGCCACCGGAGGCGCTGGGTTTCGAGCCGGCCACCGGCCACTGGCGCAAGCAGGTGATCCGGGCCGAGATTGATGCCCTGTGGGAGTCACGGCCGGTGGGCATCTTCCGCGGCGAGCCCTGCATTGTGCTGGACGACCTCGGCGAACGGCTGCACATCGCCTATCTCGGCACCGAGGCGGAGCGGGCCGGGCAGCTCGGCTACTGGCAGGTGGACCGGGGCGTGTTCGAACTGCTCACGCCGCGGGACGAAGTCAGCGGGCTGACCGAGGAGCGGGTGGACAGGCCGCTGCGCTGGAGTGAGCCAGGCACCAACCTGCCGCAGACCGCGTACCCGTACGGCACGGCTCCCTGGCCGGTCCTCGTCCCGCCGGGCAGCCCTCCCGCTCCCGCGCCGGTGCCGTCGGCGCCGGCTCCTGAGGCCGGGCCGCCTGCCGGTCCCGCAGGCGTGCCCGCGAGTGGAGCACCTTCCTCCCCGCCCGGCCGACACGCCGGTGAGCTGGCCGCCCGGCACGCTGGTGAGCTGGCCGCTCGGCACGCTGGTGAGCTGGCCGACGAGCCACGGCCTGCCGCTCCGGATGCCGGGCTGCTCCCGGCCGCGCCGCCAGCCGCCGGATTGACGGCTGCCGGGCGGCCGCGGGCCGGGCTCCTGGCCGACGCAGCCACCGGCGAGTTGTTCCCAGGGGGGCCGATGCCGGGCGGGCCGATGCCAGGCGGGCCGATGCCGACCGGTCCGGCGCCGGACGAGACGATGCCGTCCGGACTGGTGCGGGGCGGCCACTTGACGGGCGGCCACATGGCGGACGGGCCAGCGCCGGCCGGACCGATGAGCCCGGGGCCGGCCTCCGCCGGCCCGCACGCCGCCAACGGCGCCTGGCTCCCGCCGGCCAGCCCATCCGGGCTGGGTTTCCCGCCGCCCGCGGCGGCGAACGGGCTGCCCGCCTATCCGTCCGAGGGACCATTGCCGGCACCGCCGCCATCGGCCTACCCCGGCCCGGCCCACGGCAGCGATCCGGCCGGGCCGCCAGGCCCGGACCCGGGCGGCCGGGCCGCCCGCAGGCAGCGGGTGCGCACCAGGGAAATCTTCTGCGAGCTCGCCGATCTGGCCTCTATCCCCCGGTCCGCCTACGCGCTGGAAATCGAGACCGACGGGGCCATGTGCCTGCTGCCGACCCCGGACGGGTTCGAGGTCTTCACCGCGGCCGATGGAGCACGCCACGAAGTCCGCACTTTCGCCGAGGAAGAAGCGGCCTACTTCTACCTGTTCGGGGTGCTGGCCGCCGAGGCGATCCGCAACGGCGCGCTCGCGCCCTCGGTCGTGTCCGCTGGCCTGCGGCAAGGTGGCATCTAGCCGCTCGAAGCGGCCCGCACCGGCGGCCATGAATGGCGATTCCAGCTGCCGGGCTAACAGCTTTGCCGTAAACGCAAGGTTGATGGATTAGGCGCGCATATACGGCTGCGGCGGCTAAGGTGCAAGTGCCGGCGGGGCTGACGGTCCCCCGCTCCCCAAGCAGCCCCGCCGGCGCATCCCACTCCCGGCCCAGTTCTCCTCTCGCCTGCCATCACCCCGGTGCTGGCGAGGGCCCGGGCCGACGACCGGCCGGCGGCCCGGCGCGACAAGGCTGGCATGACCACTGTCACCGGCTCCCAGTTCCCGATCGCCGCCGGGGATTACTCGGCGGTCGTTACCGAACTCGGCGCGGGGCTGCGCGCGCTCACCCATCGCGGTGACGACGTGCTCACCAGTTACCCGCCCGACGAGCTCCCCCCGGGAGCGGCCGGGCAGCTGCTCGCCCCCTGGCCCAACCGGATCGACGGCGGCCGCTACCAGCTGGCGGGCACCAGCTATCAGCTTGACCTGAGCGAGCCCGCCCAGGGCAACGCCATCCATGGCCTGACCCGGTGGCTGACCTGGGCCGTCGTCCGGCATACCCCGGAACGGGTGCGATTGCGCACCGCGCTGCTCGGGCGGGCGGGCTATCCGTTCTGCCTGGAAATGGCGGCCGAATACCGGCTCAGTGGCGAATACGGCCTCCAGGTGAGCGTGACCGCGCGCAACGCTGGTTCCCGGCCCGCGCCCTACGGGACCGGGTCACATCCCTACCTCACGGCCGGCACGGCCACGGTCGATGAATGCACGCTGTCCCTGGCCGCGGACCGGTGGCTGCCCGCCGACAGCCGTGGCATCCCGGCCGGCCAGACGCTGGACGTGGCCGGCACCGGCACCGATTTCCGCGCGGCCCGGCTGGTCGGCGGCACCAGCCTGGATCACGCGCTGACCGGCCTCGCCCGTGACCGGCAGGAGCGGGCGTGGGCCCGGCTGGCCAGCAGCCACACCGAGGTCGCGCTGTGGGCGGGTGAGGGCTACCACTGGCTCCAGGTGTTCACCGGCGACACCCTCGACGCCTCGCGACGGCGCCGCGCACTCGCCGTTGAGCCGATGACCTGTCCCCCGAACGCGTTCGCGAGCGGAACCGATTTGATCATCCTGGCGCCCGGGGCCAGCGTGACGCACACCTGGGGAATCCAGGTGACCAGAAACCACGAGGCGGCGCACTAGAGCGCCGGGTGAATGGCGCTAATCCGCCTCACTCCATCCCAGCAGTTCCTGGCCGTTGCACGGCGCCGGCCACCGGGTCTGACTGTGGCGGCCGGGTCACAGGGAGAGTTCCCGGAGCTTCGTGCGGGTCGCGATCTGGATGAACGGGCCCGGGCGGTCCAAGAGGCGCATGATCTTCTGCCAGTTGCACATCAGCGCTTCTAGCTGGTGGAAGGTGTCCACCGCCTCTGCGCCCGCGAGAGTGACCAGACGGGCGCCGCTGTCCTTGACCGCCGCGATCTCGGCGCGGTGCTCCTGGATATGCCGGTCCCGGGTGATGATCAGCCATCCCCGGCGGGCGGTCTCCGGTATCCAAACGTCGTCACGCGTGGCCCTGTCGGTGATCGGGCAGGCCGCCCGGACCCGGCCGCCCTTCATCTTGCCGCCGGGATCACCTGGGTAGGTCACATCCCCCCGCACTTGCACGAGGATTTTGGCGAGCCCCAATACATCGGCGTCGAGGTAGAACTGGACGGGCGCCGGCTTCGCCGGCTGGTTCATGCCGCCCGCGCCCTGGCCGATGTCTCGTAGGCGAGGGCCCACCGCACGGAGTCGGCCGGGACGTCGAACTCCCCGGCTATCTCCTCGACGCTCTCGCCTGCCTGGTCGTGTTCCCACAGCGCCTCGGTGCTGACGCCTCGCACGGCCGGGCGGCCGAACCGCACGTTGGGATTCATCCTGACCGGTGAGAGCGGGTCATCATGCGGGCGCCACTCCGCCGCGATGTTGCCCTCCCAGGTCACCCGGCGCAGGTACGAGTCGGCGGGCGAGGTGAGCACGTACTGGCCCCGGACCTCCGCGACGAGGCAGAACTCAGGGTCAAGCCCTGCTTCTTCCTGCGCACGCGACAGCAACTCGCGGCCCGCGATGAACGGCCGCCGGTCGGCCAGCGGGTACGGCGTCCCGTAGCGCTCCCGGACGGCATCGATGAACGCGCGCAACTCAGCCATCGGCACGTTGTGCGTGCGCCGGTACTCGCGCAGCAGTCCGGCCTCAAGGAACTCCGCCCAGGTCACCGCCGCGCGGTCGCCACGTGGTTCTACGCGGATGACCGGCCGGTAGACCTTGCCGCGCCGCTCGCCACCCTCAAGCCAGTAGTTCAGCGTGCCCTGGGCAACGCCGAGCAGCCGCGCAGCCGCGGCTTCGGTGTACATTTCCCGGTCGAGCACAGTTACCGACATGAGGCGAGTGTCGCATCCGCGACCCTCGCGTGCGAGCATCAGCCCGCCCGGCGCCGCATGGCGTACACCGCGAGATGGCTCGTCATGTGATACTTTTGTCACATGTCAGCGCAGGTAGCTCAGGCGGATGCCGCAGAACCGGATCTGTGGCGCGCGCTGGCCAGCCCGTGGCGCCGCCGCCTGCTTGACCTGCTCCGGGTCGGCCCGGCGACGACGGGTGCCCTGGCCGGCCAGCTGCCCGAGCTGAGCCGGTTCGCGGTCATGCAGCATCTTGGCGTCCTGGCCGACGCGGGCGTCGTGGTCATCGAACGCCGCGGCCGGGACCGCGTGAACCACCTCAACCCGGTCCCGCTGCGCGAGTGGTACGAGCGCTGGGTGCAGCCGATGGCCGACTCCGGCGCGGCCAGCCTGCTCGCGCTCAAGCGGGCCGCCGAGACAGGAGAGTCCGTCATGTCCGAGCCCGTCGATCAGATCCGCACTGTCCGGCTCGCGTT
>DATDGI010000219.1:0-7607 GCA_036522155.1 Streptosporangiaceae bacterium | reverse complement strand
GATCTTCATCTGTTGTCACCCGGCGCTCGCGATGGAGACCCGCGTGGCGCTGACGCTGCGCATGGTCGCCGGCCTGACCGTGCCCGAGATCGCCCGCGCCTTCCTGGTGCAGGAGACGGCCATGGAGAAGCGGATCACCCGCGCGAAGGCCAAGATCAAGGCGGCTCGCATCCCTTACCGGGTGCCGTCGGCGGGGGAGCTCCCGGCACGGGTCTCCGGCGTACTCACCGTCCTCTTCCTCGTCTTCAACGAGGGCTACCTGGCGACCGGCCCCGACACCGATCCCGTACGTCACGACCTGACCGCCGAGGCGATCCGGCTCACTCGCCTGATCCGTGCCCTCATGCCGGACGACGGTGAGGTGGCCGGGCTGCTGGCGCTGATGCTCCTGACCGAGGCCCGCCGCACCGCCCGGGTCTCGGCGAGCGGCGAACTGGTCACCCTCGGCGAGCAGGACCGCGGGGCCTGGGACGCGGCGCTGATCGCCGAGGGTCACCGGCTGGTGCGCGAGCGCTTGGCCGCCGGGGTGGCCCCGGGTCGCTACCAGATCCTCGCAGCCATCAGCGCGGTGCACACCTCCGCCCGCGACGCGCGCGACACCGACTGGTCGCAGGTCGTCGCCCTCTACGACCAGCTCGTCCACCTCGACCCGTCGCCGATCATCACCCTCAACAGGGCCGTCGCGGTAGCCGAACTCGACGGCCCGGACGTCGCGCTGGGAATCGTCGACCGTCTCCAGGACGAGCTGGCCGGCTATCACGCCTACTTCGCGGCCCGAGCCGACATCCTGCGCCGGCTGGGCCGCAGCCAGGAGTCGCGCGCGGCCTACGACAAAGCCATCGCGCTGGCGGGCAACACCGCCGAGACCGCCTACCTGACACGCCGCCGCGACCAGCTGGGGTAGTGCCCGTCGAAACCCTGTGCCAAGCGGCGCCTGACCCCGATGGAATACGCCGCGCGGGGCAGGCGGCGGGATGGCAGGCCAAGCCTCGTCAACGGGCCCATGTGCGGGAGAGCCGGTGGGCCAGCGGAAGTGCTGCTGGGCCACCGGCTCTGCCGTCCGTGGCGCCGTCCGGCTACGACGAGCGGGTGCCGTCGTTCGACATGACCTGCTCGACTGGATATACGGCTGGCCTGGCGTCGAGGCCGGCCCGCTGGATAGTCGGCCCGAGGGTCTCGCCGAAGGCGGCGAAGGACTGCTCGCTGGCCCAGATGTCGACGACGGTGAAGCCGTTGCCGGTGCGGTAGCAGGCGTGGTACAGCCTGTCCGGCTGGTCGACGATGGCGGCTCCTGCCTCGAAGACCTTGTGGTACTTCTCGACTGGCTCATTCGGGAATTCGAACACTGCGGCAATCGCCATGACCCCTCCATATGGTCTGTGTTTCTGCCCTCACCTCATGGTCAGTCGGCGGCTGCCGCCGCGCATGGGTAGTGCCTACCCATCGTTGATGCGGCGTTCCCTGATCTCAGCGCATGGTGCGGGCCAGGCTGGCGAGGGCGTTGCGGTCCTGGACATCCAGCTTTGCCATCAGGGAGGCGACGTGTTTCTCGGCGGTGCGGGGTGAGATGAACAGCAGGTCCGCGATCTCGCGGTTGGAGAGCCGGTCGGCCAGCAGTTCCAGCACCTCGGCTTCGCGTACGGTGATGCCCGCCGCCACCACGGATGTCGGCAGGCTGGCGTCGGCTGCCCGCCGCCGCGGCGCGGGTCGGCCGGCCGACTTGAGAAGCGCTCGGCATGCGGCCGAGGCACGGCCGAGCCGCAGCTGTGTGAACATCGCGTCTGCCGACAGCAGGAGCCCTTCCGGCTCGCCCCACTGGTCGCGGATGGCGGCCTCGGCGATCAGGCGCCTGACGAGCGCGGAGAAGACCGGGTACCGGCTGCCGGCCTCTAGCGCCAAGCCGAGCGCAGCTGAGGCGCCGGTAGCGTCGCCGGCCGCTCCCCGCGCCGCCGCTTGGGCGGCACCGAACCACAGAGCGGGCCAGCGGGCAGCGTTGACGATGCTGGCCAAAGCAGCGTCCGTTTCCTGCTGGTCGGCTTCGCCGGCGATCGAGCGGAGCAGAAGCTCCGGTCCGTCGTAGGGATTGAGGATGCGGGCGTGCTGGTCGGGAGCCTCCTGCCGAGCCCTGGCGAACGCCTGACGTGCGCCCGGCCGGTCTTCGGCCAGGAGGGCGTTCAGCCCGCGGCCGATGGCCCACGCCCCTGCGTGCAGATCCGGGTCGTCGGGGGCAGCAGACTCGGCGGCCGTGAGGCAGCGCTCCATGTCCCTAGTCCGGCCCTGGTGGGCGTAGACGAAGCCCTGCATGAGCAGTGCGGCTGCCCTCAGCGGGGTTATGCCGAGCCGCTCGGCGGTTTGCTCGACCTCACTGGCCACCTCGATCGCGTCTTCGAACCGGGCAGTCATCGCGTAGAGCGCAGCGATGTTGGCGCCGATGCCGACGGCCAGACCCACTGCGCCAGTTAGGAGCGCTTCGGCGCGGGCCTGCTCGAGGCGGTCGCCGCGGGCGTCGCGCAGCATTTCCACGGTCCCGAGCTCGTTGAGGATGCGGAGCCTGTGCACCCGCAGGCTGGCGTCGGCGGCAACGTCGAGGGCGCGGGTGAAGGCGGCCGCTGCTGCATCCAGGTCACGCAGCCGGGCGCAGGAGGCCAGCGTCTCCAGCGCTTCGCAGGCCAGGTCGGGGCGGCCTGCTCCAGTCGCGAGAGCCGTTGCCTTAGCTGCAAGATGCTCGGCTCCGGCGCGCGAGCCCACCCGGCTGTCGCCGAGAGCAATCTGGGCCTCGATGACGGCGACCTCGGCCGTGACCGCCGCGTCGGCGGGCTGGGCGTGCCGCACGCTCGTGAGCTGACTATGAGCCTCTTCCCAAGCTGCTGTCATCACGGCGGCCCTGGCCAAGACCAGTCGCATGGCAGTAGCGGCTTGCGGATCGCTGCCGTCAGCGACGGCGACGGTTCGGGCCGCGATCCTCGCTGCCTCGGCAGGCTGGCCGGCGTGCAGCAGCACCTGCGCAAGCCTGGAATCGACGGTGATCCGGAGTGCCTCGATGCTCCCGGCGGAAGCGACCGCCTCCTGCAGGAGTTGAACGGCGGAGCCAAAGTCCCCGGCGGCGAACGCCGCGCCGCCGGCCTCCAGGAGGAACTTTGCGGCCAGGGCCTGATCGCCGCCCTCGGCGAGGAACCGGCCTATGGTCAGGGCGCGGCCGGGGTCACGCGAGGGCGGGGTCGAGGCCAGGAGCGCGTCAGCCGCCCGTCGCGACAAGCTGGCCCGCTCGCCGGTCGGCACGTCGGCGAGTATTACCTCACGGGTCAGGGCATGGCGGAACGCGAAGCCATCACCCTCGGGCGTTACCAGCTGCAGCGCTGCGCTCCGGTGCAGCCCCGCTGTGACGACGTTGGCGGAGACTCCCGCGGTCGGAGCGAGGAGCCGCCAGCCGAAATGGCGGCCCAGCATGGAAGCCGCGCCGAGCACCAGCCGCTGCGGCTCATCGAGACGGGCAAGACGTGCTTTCACGGTGGCGGCGAATCGTGGCGGCAGTTCGCCCAGGTCGCCGGCAGCCAGCAGATCCTCGACCAGCAGCGGCAGGCCCTCGGCGTCACGTACCACGGCGGCGATGGTTTCGCTGGTGTCGTCGCTGGCTGGGCTGGGCCCGGCGCACGCGCGAGCCATGTCGCGCGACTCGGCATCCGAGAGCCGACCGAGCGAGCACACCTGGGCGCCCCCCGCCTCCAGGACTGCCGCTACGTCGTCACGGCCATCACCGGTTCGGACGCTGGCAAAGATGACGACTGGAACCTCGCTCGCATGGTCGGCGAGGTACCTGGTTACCGCCAGGGTTGCGTCATCAGCCCAATGCAGGTCCTCCAGGATGACAATCACGCCGGCGCCATCAGTGGCCCACCGCAGTATCCGCAGCACAGCCTCGGCGGTGACCAGGATGTGCTCGGCCGGGACGGACCAGTCGGGCCCGCGCCAGTGCGGCACCAGCGCGGCCAGCACCTGAACATAAGGCGCCAATTCGGTATCGGCCGGGGCCTGGCGGTCCCGCGTCACCGCCAGGATCAGCTCGGCAATCGGCCGCAGCGCGCTGTCGAGCGGGCCAGGAAGCGCCCGTCCGGTGACCGAGATCAGGCGGGCGTCCGCGGCTGCCATGCGGATGTGCTCGGCCAGCCGCGTCTTCCCGACCCCTGCCTCGCCCGTTACGACGATGGCAGCGCTGTGTCCATGCCGGGACAACCCGCGGACGGCGTCGGCGATCAGGGCGACCGGCTCCTGCCGGCCGATAAGGATCGGGCAGCGCACGCAGCCATTGTGTACCGGCGGGAAGATCAGGGAAGTGCGGCGGCTGTGGGCAAGCCGTCTCATGGTCAACCCGTTCTTCGTGCTGGCGTGGCCAGGCCGACTTATCTAAATGCCGGCGTTGTGCCTAGCCAGGGCCGCGAAGGTGAGGTTTCGACTGATTTGTGATGATATGCGCAAATGAGTGAGACTACGAATGAGACTGCGCAGCTTTGCCTGGTCGGCTAGGGCGCGTGACCGGCCCGGTGTATTGCCTGGTCAGAGGTGGCGGAGGATGCGAGATTCGAACTCGCGAGGGGTTGCCCCCAACACGCTTTCCAACAATGCTGGCCAGCGTTCACCGGCGTCCGCCACCGTCCGCGACCAGCCCGAACACGACCGGAGCGGTCACTGGTGAACGGTGCCGGACTGGGGTGAATGAGACAGAAACTGAGACACAGGGCAGCGCATGGGCAGCCAGCGGTCAGCGTTCTGGCTGCGGATCCGGCACACTGAGATCATGAGCAGCGAGAGGGCGCCGTTCGGCTATGCGGAGGTCCGGCCGTACGCGGTCGCGGCGTCGCTGGATGAGCTGCGCGGCCCGGTTCATGGCGTACTGGAGCTGCCTCATGAGCTGGCGTGGAGCGGCCGGCGCAGCTTCGACCTGGACGATGACTACGACCGCGCCGCCGCGTACAAGATCATCTTGGAGGAGGGGCGGGAGGAGCATTTCCGGCGGTTCCTGAACGCCCGGCTGCTGCGCCGCTACTGGCGGGATGTCCGGCCAGCGCGGCAGGTTCGGGCGCTGTGGGAGGGGCGCTTTCCCGAGCTTCGCCGCGCCGCGTGATGGATCCACTGCAAGAGCGGCTGGCCAGGATCGGCCTGCGGGTAATCGGGGGGCGGGGGTTCGTCCTGGGCGGCGGTCACGCCGTCGAGTTGCATGGCATGGGCACGCGCCCGTCGGAAGATATCGACTTGTTCACCGCCGAACGCGGCAGCCCAGCTGCGGTGGCTGATGACCTGATCGCTGCCTATGAGCGTCAGGGCCTACGGGTGACTGCGGGCCTGCGGGCTGATGACCTAGTGCAGATGGAGGTCAGTGACGCCGCGGGGCATACCTGCAAGGTTGATCTAGGCGTGTTCTGGCGGTCACACCCTCCTGTGGTGCTGGACATCGGCCCGGTACTGCACCCAGATGACGCCGTCGCGGGGAAGATGGACGCGCTGTTCAACCGCTGGGCGCCCCGGGACTTCCTGGACGTGGCCGCGATCCTCGCCAGCGGCCGGTACACCCAGGACCAGCTCCTGGCCGTGGCCGCCGAGCACAATCCCGGTTTCAGCACGGATTTGTTCGCCGAGTCGCTGTCGTACCTGCAGCGGATCCCCGATCGTGAATTCACTGCCTACGGCGTCAACGCAGATCAGATTGCCAGGATGCGGCGCGAGTTCAGCGGCTGGGAAGCTGCACTCCGGGCAACGTCTGGGTAGCGACCGGGAGTGCCAGATCACCTGGTAGGTGTGACCCTTCGTCGTTAGACGGCGGGGAGTCTTCGACGCTATTTGGCAGGGCGCCTGACGCGAGGGTGCCCTGTTACCGAAAGTGAGCACTCCGTATAAGCGGCGACCAGGCTCACCAGGCATAACGCCGATTACGGGCGGACCTCAGCGTGCATGAGGATGCATCGGCTAGCGCACCGAACATCCGATTCGGTGCGGGTTCTGCTTACCCGCCGGGCACATATGGATAGTTGGAGCTGACCCGTTGAGGCGGATGGGGGAGCCGGCCCGGCCCTGGCCTTCGTGGACTCCATCGTGTGCGCGTACGGTGGCTGGGTGCTCGCCGGCAATCATCTCGCAGGAGGCGCCCGTGTGCGGATCGAGCTGCCACGCCCCGGACTGATTCCGGCAGCCCGTAGCTGCAGATGTGAGGCCTCACAGGTTCCTCACACGGCCATCACATGGCCCTGGGTGCAGGCTCCTGGTGTCAGCACATGGACCCAGCCGAAGGAAGCACCATGAGGCTCACACCGAAGATCGCCGGCACCGCCGTGGCCGTCCTCGCCCTGGGCGGGGCGGGAATCGGCACCGCCGTAGCCGCCAGCGCCAACGCCGGGGCCGCCGCGGCCGTGCGGGCAGCACAGCCCGAGCCGGCTGGCCCCGACTCCGACGCCATCCAGCAAGGCGATCAGACCAGCCCGGACTACGCGGCAGCCGCCGTAGGACAGGCAATCCCGACAGACAACCCCGGGGAGGCGGCAAGCTCAGAAAACAGCGCCGCCTCGGACGGGCCAGGCGGCCACGCCGACCCATCCGGTGACGTCCAGCACGAGTTCGGCGGCGTGGAGTAAGAGCAAACCAAGCTGAGCCGCTGCCGCTGCCGGTACTGCCCCAGCTGGAGCCAGGCGGTGAACCGGCGCGCGTCGGGTCGTGTTTCATCGATGGCCTGAAGCGCTTCCCGGTCCGGGTCACATGAGCTCAGCACGGGAGCCGGGCCCGCTGATGGCGCGGTGCCGTGGGCCGCAGCGGCCGGTGACACCGCAGTGGTTCCGCTCCGCCGTCGGGCCGTGCCAGGGTGGCTGCCCGCTGTCACCGCCGCGATGGCCGGGCTGGTGGCGGGCAGTTACCGGCTGGGTGTGCCCTCGCCGTGGCGGGACGAGGCGGCCACAGTCGACGCGGCGCAGCGCTCGGTGCCGCAGATCTTCGCGCTGCTAGCCCATGTGGACGCGGTCAACGGCGCCTACTACCTGTGCCTGCACCCGGTGATCTGGGTTCTGGGCAGCTCGCCGGCCGCCATCCGGGCTCCTTCGGTGCTGGCGATGGCCGCCGCCGCGGGGTTCACAGCGGCCCTGGGGCGACGGCTGGCGGCGATGGCCGGCCTCCCGTCTCCCGCGGTCACCGGCCTGCTCGCCGGGCTGCTGCTGACGGCCGCGCCGCAGGCGACCAGGTATGCGCAGGAGGCGCGTCCTTACGCGATCGTGACCATGCTGGCCACGGCCGCGACCTATCTTCTGGTCCGCTCGCTGGCTAACGGCCGGTGGCGGTGGTGGGCCGGCTACGGGGCAGCGCTGGCCTTGGCCGGGCTGTTCAACCTGTTCTCGCTGCTGCTCATCGTTGCGCACGGGCTTTCCCTGCTGGCCCTTCGGGCTGGGCCGCCGGCCACCCGGCCGCCCGGCCGCCAGCTGGCGCGGTGGGCCGCGGCGGCCACGGCGGCCACGGCGGTGCTCATGCCGCTGCTTCTAGCGGGGTACCGCCAGCGCGCGGAGGTCGGCTGGCTGACCCGGCCGGGCTGGGGCGCGGTCGATGCCCTGGCGGCCGGATTCGCCGGCTCCCGAGCG
>DATDGI010000218.1:0-1701 GCA_036522155.1 Streptosporangiaceae bacterium | reverse complement strand
GTCGCCATGCTGATCTGGGCGTGGTTCCTCATCTCCTGGCCTTGATCCCAGGTCAGGCTCTTCCAGAGGCTCCGGGGCAGCCGCTGAGTAGCGGCGATCATGGCCTCCTGGACCGCCGCCGGGCCATGCCCGTTCGGCAGGTGCAGGAGCATCACATAGCGCGTCGAGCGCTCCACCAGGGTGCCGATCGCGGACCTGCCGTTCTTGCCCATCAGGAGGTCGCCCTCCCAGTGGCCGGGCACGGCCCGGTCCTCGATCTCGGCCGGACGTTCGCTGATGCTGACCATGCCGGGGATGCGTCCCCGACGCTCCTGACTCTTCCGTCTGGGCTTGCGGAGGGCGCGGCCAGTGCGCAGGCAGACCGCCAGCTCCCGGCGCAGGGCACCCCGGCCCTGAACGTAGATCGACTGGTAGATGGTCTCGTGTGACACCCACATCTCCGGGTCGGCGGGAAACTCGCAGCGGAGCCCGACGCTGATCTGCTCTGGACTCAGCCTATCCGTCAGTTGGGCCTGCACCACCTGGCGCAGCTGCTGGTTGGTGGCCAGCTTGGCGGGGGCCCGGGGGCTTGGTTAGCGTCCACAGACGTGGTGTACGGGAGGCGAAGCCCAATCCTCTTGGAGAGACGTCTACCTCTTCCCGGAGAGGCGGGGGCGCCTGAGCGTCGGGGCGCCGGTTCGCCCGGACAGAGAGAACACGACCATCGGTCATCCTTTGCGGAACTTCCAACCCCACAGAGGAGACAACCGATGGCCAACCCCAGTATGGATCGTGACGTCGTCGCGTGGCTGCGCCAGCAGCTCCAGGAGGCACACCCGGACCTACTCCGGGAGATGCTGGCCAGCATGGTGCAGGAGTTGATGGGCGCCGAGGCCCAGCAGCTCTGCGGCGCCGAGTTCGGCGAGCGCTCGAGTGAGCGGAGCAACTCCCGCAACGGCTACCGGGAGCGGGAGTGGGACACCCGGGTGGGCAGCATCAGCCTGGCCATCCCCAAGCTGCGGCAGGGCAGCTACTTCCCGGACTGGCTGCTGGAGCCGCGGCGGCGAGCGGAGCGCGCGCTGGTCACCGTGATCGCTCAGGCCTACCTGGCCGGGGTCTCTACTCGCCGGGTCGAGGGGCTGGTCCAGACCCTGGGCATCGCCCACCTCTCGAAGTCGCAGGTCTCGGTGATGGCCAGGTCCCTGGACGGCATGGTGGAGGAGTTCCGGAGCCGCCCGCTGGACGGTGGGCCCTACACCTACGTCTGGGTGGACGCGCTGAGCCAGCGCTGCCGCGAGGGTGGTCGCGTGGTCAACGTCAGCACCGCCATCGCCACCGGCGTGAATGCTGACGGGCAGCGCGAGATCCTCGGCGTCGACGTCTTCACCGCCGAGGACGGCGCCGCCTGGACCAGCTTCCTGCGCGGCCTGGTGGCCAGGGGGCTCTCAGGGGTCCTGCTGGTCATCTCCGACGACCACTTGGGCCTCAAGCAGGCGATCGCGGCGGTGCTGCCGGGAGCCGGCTGGCAGCGCTGCCGAGTCCACTTCGTCCGCAACCTGCTGACCCGGGTGCCGAAGTCGGCGCAGACGCTGGTGGCGACCCTGGTGCGCTCGATCTTCGCCCAGCCCGACCAGGAGGCGGTCTGGGCCCAACACGGGCGCATCGTAGAGCAGCTGCAGGAGCGCTTCCCCGAGGCGGCAGCGCTGCTGGCCGAGGCCGGCC
>DATDGI010000217.1:0-2969 GCA_036522155.1 Streptosporangiaceae bacterium | reverse complement strand
GGCTGTGTACCCACAAGCGGGATGCTCCCCGCCTACGGCACCGGGCACCCACAGCACTGTGACCGGCCTAGACCAGGCAGGGCTGCCACGGGCACATCCGGTGAGCGTACGCGAAACGCGGCATGAGAGTTACGAGTAGGTGCACGATTAGGGTCAGGCCGTGCTGGCCTGGGGTCAGCTAGCTGGGGTCAGCGCGCCGCGGCGCGGTCGGAGACCAGCCCGCCAATGGCCAGGGCGGTTTCCTGGAAGTACTCGCGGCGGCCGATCCAGCGCTGCATGGGGCGCCATTGCTTGGGTTCGGCGATGGCGTGCTCCACGGAGATCCGCTGGGAGGACTGCTGATGCCGTTGCTGTTCCCAGCGGGCGGCGTGTTCGGGTGAGGCGTCTTTGCCGGGCTTCTTCGGTGGGCCGCTGACCTGGGCAGGGAAGTCACGTGCCAGGCCCCGGTAGCCCGCGTCAACCTCAGCCTGGACATCGGGATGGGCTCGCAGCAGGTCGTCGATGCCTTCGGTCCGCAGCGCGGTGACATCGTGCATCCGGCCGGGCCGGAACGCGCCCAGCCACAGCAGCCGGCCCGCCCCGTCGCTGATGGCGGTGGCCTTGCCGGTGTTCTGCTTCTTCTTGCCGGACACAAACGCCCGCCGCCCAGGCCTGTTCGCGGCGGGCCGGCGCACCTGCACTTCAGTGCCGTCGATCCGCAGCTTCACGCCTTCGGCGGCGGCGTAGGCGAACACATCGGCCAGCGTGGCCAGCCTCAGCCCGGGCTGGCCGGGCACAGCGAACCCCCGCTGGGCGAGCAGTGGCCGGATCTCCCCGACCGCCCGGGTAATGGTCGAGCGGTGCACCCCGTAGAACACTGCCAGCGCGGCGTGCGGCAACTGGAACCGCAGCACCACCAGGGTGGCGATCACCCGGTCAGCAAACGGCAGTTCCCGGCCCGGGCCTGCACCTTCGGCGCGCAGCCGGTCCCGCCCACGCCGCGCCCGCAGCCGCGACTCCTGCTGCGCCAGCCACAGCGGCGCCAGCTCCTCGATCAGCTTGCCCAGCTTGCCGCTGCCGATTCCAGTGCAGATACGATGCGACAAGGCCGCGCGGGCCCATCTTGACTTCACACCTTGATCGTTCCGCGCGGCCGTTCACGCTCCCGGGACCGACACGCCAAGATCACCCGCTACGTCCCGGACGTCCTATCGCGCACCACCTCGTTAGATCAAGGTGCGGCTCAGTGTCCGTGGCGCAGTGCCGTTTGCAGGCCAAATACTCGATTGCATGGAGTTCCTTCGTGACTTGGTCGGTGAGCTGCTGGGCTGGCTCGCCGGTGTGCTGGGTCCGTTTGGCGACCACCTGGTCCACCGGCAAGCTGGTCACGCCCTTGCCTCAGGCCGCGTCGAATGCTCCCTCAGAGTGATGTGCGGCCGTCAGCAGGGTCTGTCGTCGCGGTGGCGAAGCGGAGTGGCGGCGGTTTCTCCCGGTGGCCTGGATTTCATACCGGAGTCGTGGCCGCCCAGAGCCAACCGGCCCCTTACCCACGTCGTGGTCCTGGGCCCGGGCCGCCCGCCGACTAGTGAAGAACTGACACGGCTGCCGGGCGACTGCTGGATCACTGAACTCCAGACGCCGACCGCAACGCTTGGCTGGGCTGTTCCAGCCGGTGATTCGCCATGGGCTCTTGAGCGCCTGCAGCCCGCCGCAGGATGATCCTCTTGGCAGAAGTG
The DNA here is from genome assembly GCA_036522155.1 of Streptosporangiaceae bacterium. Taxonomy (GTDB): domain Bacteria; phylum Actinomycetota; class Actinomycetes; order Streptosporangiales; family Streptosporangiaceae; genus UBA9676. Next base: position 1,254 of record DATDGI010000217.1, on the reverse strand, counting down.
GAGCACCTGCTTGCAAAGCGACGTATACACGTGTTGTGGCCGCGCTGACCTGGTCAGCCGGTTGTCCGTGAGTAGCTGTCAGCTACCGATGCGGACCCCTGCTAATGGCGCGCTAATGGCACGGGATCTTGGTCTGGGGCGGCTGGAAGGACGCCCAGACCCCTCGCCGTCACCGCGGTGAACCGGCCACGCCCTGCCTCCCCTTCCTCCCCCGAACCCCCTGGCTGCCGCACCAGGTGACGGACGGGTTCTGTCAAGTCTGTCTTCGCGTGTCCATGAACCAGGCACCTTCACCCGGGGCGGTTGCCCATCGGTCACAGACGGGCTTGACGGGTTCCGGGAGTCACCGATACTCCTACGGCGGGTTCGGGGGAGGCCACCCCACTTTCACTCGCATATCGTTGCTGTCAGCGGCTGCCCGCAGAATGGGTGCTCTCCACCTGGCCTGTAGGACCGTCCTTGCTCGCCGCAGCGTCCGGGCTCATTTCGTGCTTCCCATGGAGGGCATTGACGTACTCGGCTCACCTTGACCCCGTCCGACGCACTCGCAGGGTCCGGGTGCACACTCGGTCGAGACCGTCCGAGACCCGGCTTAGACAGGAAGGAAGCAAGACATGCGGGTGATGTTGATGATCAAGGGGGATCCGGAACCGGGGGCAGCGCCCAGCGAGGAACTCCTTGCCGCGATGGGCAGGTACAACGACGAGCTCAAACAGGCCGGAGTGCTTATCGACCTCGCGGGGCTTCTCCCGAGCGCCGAGGGGAGGCGTGTGAAGTTCTCCGGGGGGAACCGCTCTGTCATCGGCGGGCCGTTCGCCGAGTCGAAGCAGCTGCTCGCGGGCTACTGGATCCTCCAGGTGCAGTCGATGGACGAGGCTGTCGAATGGGCCGGGCGTTTCCCGTTCGAGGCGTGGTCTCGGATCTACCCGGGCGAATATGGTGCCGAGGTCGAGATTGAGATCCGTCAGGTGTTCGAGGTGGAGCGTTCTGACGCATCGAACTAGCGCGACACAGCTAGCGTCCGGCCGGTACCTCACAGCTCTGTGACGTTCACATGCAGGCGCTCCCGAACCGGATGCGCTGATCATTGAGGCTGCCCGGCAACGGGTATGCATGCGGAACTGGCCACAAGGAGAGCGTTATGACCACGAATCAGGGTCCGTACCCAGCTCAGTATCCTGTTCAGTTCGCCGTCGAGTACCCGGACCGGCCGCTCAACCGGCTGACCTCGTTCTTCCGGATTTTCGTGATCAT
>DATDGI010000216.1:0-2166 GCA_036522155.1 Streptosporangiaceae bacterium | reverse complement strand
CAGTCCTACCGGGGACTTCGCTGCTCACAGGCCACAACGCACCGGCCGTCACCAAATCGCGATATCTGCCCGTGCCACGCAGCTCCGCGCCATCACCGCGCCCCCCGCTACCAGCGCAAACGCCTTAACTCACCGGCATTGTCCTGATCTGGGACGATTTGGGTGTCTAGTTCCTTACCGGCCCAGATCGAGGAGCACTCGCAAGGTGAAGGCTACCGGCTGGCTGAGAGGCCTGGAAGTCACGGCTGGCGGCGCGGGCATCGTGTCGCATGCCGGGGTGGCGCTGCTGCGGACGCTTTCGGACCGGACGGGCCTGACCGGCGGGCTGTCGCGGGCGCTGGCCACGCGGCGGCTGGTGGTGCATGACCGGGGCCAGGTGCTGGCGGATCTGGCGTGCGCGATCGCTGACGGCGCCGAGGTGATCAGTGATTTCCGGGTGATGGCTGACCAGGGTGGCTTGTTCGGCCCGGTGGCGTCGGTGCCCACCTGCTGGCGGGCGCTGAGCGAGATCGCCGGCGGCAGCCGGGCGCTGGCGCGGATCACCGCAGCGGTGAACGCCGCCCGCCGGCAGGCATGGGCCGCGATCGCTGCCCGGCACGGCGCCATCCCGGGTATCGAGGTTGCGGATAAGACGTTGGAGGGGGTGACCTGCATCCGGCTGGATGCCACCGTCACCTTTGCGCACTCGGACAAGGAACTGGCAGAGCCGAATTACAAGGGTTTTGGCCTGTTGACTGAACTACCGGAGTTGTCTTCGCAGTTCAGGGAACGGCTTGTGGCTGGCACCGTTACGGTCCCTGATCATGGCTGGACAAGACGATCTTCATCGGGATATGGCGAGCCTGGTCGTCCCGTCGGCTGGTTTCCTTCAGGCCACGGGGGGCCTGTGGGATCCGTTCCGGCTGGTTGATCCGTCGGGTGAGGTTGTCGGGCCTGTCACGGTTTACCTGAGGGATCTGCAGGCGGCCGGGCGGACCGCGGCGACGCAGCGGTCCTATGGGATGGACTTGCTGCGGTGGTTCCGGTTCTGCTGGGCGATTGAGGCGCCGTGGGATCAGGCGACCCGCTGCGAGGCTCGTGATTTCTGCCGGTGGATCCAGATCGCGGCCAAGCCCGTCAGCCCGCACTGGAGGGCGGAGCGGGGTGAGGTCGCCGGCGAGAGGGCCGGCGGCGCCGCGGTGAAGGCGCCGGCGCTGAGGCCGGCGAATCCGGTGACGGGGAAGCTGGCGCCGGGCGGCCGTTATGCGGCGTCGACCGCGGCGCATTGCGAGAGCGTGCTGCGGCAGTTCTACGATTTCCACCTTGACGCTGGGTCGGGTCCGATGGTGAATCCGTTCCCGCTGGACCGGGGCCGCCGGGGCGGGCGCGCCGGGGCGCATCACAATCCGATGGACGCTCACCGTGATCAGCGGTCCGGGCTGTTCCGGCCCCGGTTGGCCCAGCGGATACCGCGGGCCATCCCCGATGAGAAGTTCAGCGAGCTGTTCACCCAGCTCACCTCGCACCGGGACCGGGCCCTGGTCGCGTTCTGGGTATCAACCGGCGCGCGGGCCGCCGAGCTGTTGGGCGCCACGGCGGGGGACGCCGATGCCGGGCAGCAGCTGGTCACGGTGATCCGCAAGGGAACCCGGCTGATGCAGCAGCTCCCGGCGTCTCCGGACGCGTTCGTGTGGCTGCGGTTGTATCAGGCGCAGATGCAGGGCTTGGTGCCGGGCGGCCTCGATCAGCCGTTGTGGTGGACGTTGCGGCGGCCGTTCCGTCCGCTGGCCTACCACGCCGCTCACCGCATGTTCACCCGGGCCAGCGCGGTGCTGGGAGCGAACTGGACGCTTCATGATCTTCGCCATACCGCGGCCTGGCGGATGGCCCGCGACCCGGTGATGCCGCTCACCGACGTGCAGTGGGTCCTTGGCCACGCGCGGCTGAGCACGACCCAGAAGTACGTGACGCCGCTGCCCGGCGACGTGATCGCCAGCGTCGCCGCGTTTCACGCCCGCCAGGCAGTGCAGCAGGTGATGCCGGAAGGCGGCGATCTGGACGTTCTGCCGTCCGGCTACCGGCCGGAATCCCTGAAGATCTTGTTCGGGGATGTCACGTGATCGCCCCTGGTCAAGCTCCCGCCGGATCGCTGGTGCTGGCGCCTTTGCCGGGCCGGGCGACGGCACC
>DATDGI010000215.1:0-1962 GCA_036522155.1 Streptosporangiaceae bacterium | reverse complement strand
GCCGCGATGATGCTGCGCAAGCGGCGCAAGCCGGCTCCGGCCACCGATCTGGGCTGGACGGGCGGCCCGCCCGTGACCCCGGCGGCGGACCGCGGCCGGCCAGTTCCGGAAGCCGCCCGCGTGGACGTCAACGGGCAGCTGCGGACGCCCTGACCCCAGCGGGACCGGGGTGCCGCCGGCCCGCGCGGATGTCACCGTCCTCGGGCAGAATTCGGTTGTGCTGCTAGCGGAGCTTGCGCGCACCTCGGAAGCGGTGGCGGCCACCACCCGCCGGGGCGTCAAGATTGACAAGATCGCCGCTCTGCTGCGCACGGCCAGCCCGGCGGAGGTCCCGGTCGTGGTCGCCTTCCTGTCCGGCGAGCTGCTGCAGCGGCAGATCGGTGTCGGGTACGCGGCCCTCGGAAACCTGCTGGATGAGCAGGCCGCCGGGCTCACCGTGCCAACGCTCACGGTGACCGAGACCGATGCGGTGTTCTCCGAGGTCGGCGCGGTAACCGGGGCCGGCACCCAGGCGGGCCGCAGGCGGCTGCTGGCCGACCTGTTCGGCCGGGCCACCGCCGCCGAGCGCGGATTCCTGATCCGGCTCCTCTCCGGGGAGCTGCATCAGGGCGCGCTGGAAGGCGTCATGATCGAGGCGGTCGCGCGGGCCGCCGGTGTGCCGGCCGAGGAGGTCCGGCGGGCGCACCTGCTCGGCGGTTCGCTGCCGGCCGTGGCCGCCGCCGCCCTCACCGCGGCCAGCCAGGGCGGGCGTGAGCCAGCGGCGGTCGCGGCGTCGTCGGCCGCGGCGTCGGCGGCGCTGGCCGCGTTCGGGCTGGAGGTGGGCCGTCCGCTGCGGCCGATGCTGGCGTCCACGGCGCCCGACGTGGCGGCCGCGCTGGCGCGGATCTCCCCGGCCGCGGTGGAGTGGAAGATCGACGGTATCCGGGTCCAGGTGCACCGGAACGGGCCGGAGGTCAAGGTCTTCACCCGGACCCTGGACGACATCACCGCGCGGGTTCCCGAGATCGCCGAGGCCGTTCTGGCGCTCGGTGCCCGCACGCTCGTGCTCGACGGCGAAGCGGTGGCCCTGCGCCCGGACGGGCGGCCGCGTCCCTTCCAGGTCACCGCCTCGCGGGCGGGCAGCCAGGTAGATGTCGGGCGGCAGCGCGCGGACGTTCCGCTCACCCCGTTCTTCTTCGACATCTTGCACCTGGACGGGACCGACCTGATCGATGAGCCGGATGACGAGCGGCACGCCCTGCTCACCCGGGTCCTCCCGGCGGAGCTGGTCATCCCCAGGCTGGTGACCGCGGATCCGGCCGAAGCCGTGGTGTTCTATGACGACGCGGTGTCGCGGGGGCACGAGGGTGTGGTGGTCAAGTCCCCCGCCGCGCGCTACGCGGCCGGACGGCGGGGCAGCGAGTGGCTCAAGGTGAAGCCGCGGCACACCCTGGACCTGGTGATCCTCGCGGCCGAGTGGGGGCACGGGCGGCGGCGCGGCTGGCTGTCCAACCTGCATCTGGGGGCGCGCGACCCGGCCACCGGCGGCCTGGTCATGCTGGGCAAGACCTTCAAGGGACTGACCGACGAGATGCTCACCTGGCAGACCACCCGGCTGCTGGAGCTGGCCGAGCCACCCGCCCGGCCGCCCGGGGATGCACGGGCGGCCTACGGGGTGGTGCGGGTCCGGCCGGAACTGGTGGTGGAGGTGGCGTTCGACGGGGTTCAGGCCAGCCCGCGCTACCCCGGCGGGCTGGCGCTGCGGTTCGCCCGGGTGCTCCGCTACCGGCCGGACAAGAACGCCGCGGAGGCGGACACGATCGATGCCGTACGCGCCCTGTGGACCGGCGATCCGGCCCCGGCATCAGCGCCCGGCTGACCTGGCTCCGTCTTCCACCGCGAGCCGGGCCAGGATGGCAGTGACGAGCGCCTGGCCACCGGCCGCCGCGCCGCCGGCCCCAGCACCGCCGTCAGCGGCACTGT
>DATDGI010000214.1:0-12169 GCA_036522155.1 Streptosporangiaceae bacterium | reverse complement strand
CCGCCCACGCCGCCACCGGCCCCCGCACCGCCGGCTCCGGCGCCGCCAGGCGCAGTTCCGCCGGCCCCAGCCAGGCCCGCCCCACCCGGCGCGGCGTCACCGGCCGCTGGGCCGCCCGTGACCAGCCCGAGCGCGGGCCCGGCGGGCAGGCCCTCCTCCTCCACGATCGGGTTCTCGCGCACCTCAATCTGCAGGTTGAACAGGTTGCCGACGGACTCCTCCTTGATCCCCTCCATCATGGTGGCGAACAGGTCGAAGCCCTCGCGCTGGTACTCGATGAGCGGATCGCGCTGCGCCATCGCCCGCAGCCCGATGCCCTCCCGCAGGTAGTCCATCTCGTACAGGTGCTCACGCCACTTGTGGTCCAGCACCGACAGCACCACCCGGCGCTCGAACTCGCGCATGACCTCGGAGCCGAGCTCCCCCTCCCGGCGCTCGTACGCACCCTGGGCATCCTCACGCACGGTCTCAGCGATGAAGTCGCCGGACAGGGCCGCCCGCTCGCCACCGGCCTCCTCGATCAGCTCGTCGACGGTGAGCGACGGGCGGTACAGGTCACGGAAGGCCTGCCAGAGCTGGTCGAGATCCCATTCCTCGGGGAAGCCCTCGCCGGTCGCCCCGGCCACGTACGCCGCGACCACCTCGTCGATCATCTGCTTGATCTGGTCTTGCAGGTCGGCGCCCTCCAGCACGGTCCGGCGCTCGGAGTAGATGACCTGGCGCTGCCGGTTCAGCACGTCGTCGTACTTCAGGACGTCCTTGCGGATCTCGAAGTTCTGCTGCTCGACCTGGGTCTGGGCGGACCGGATGGACCGGGAGACCGCCTTGGACTCGATCGGCACCTCCGGCGGGGTCTTCAGCCACTCCATGAAGTGGGCGACCTTGTCGGCGTTGAACATCCGCATCAGGTCGTCTTCCAGCGACAGGTAGAAGCGGGACTCACCCGGGTCGCCCTGCCGCCCGGACCGGCCGCGCAGCTGGTTGTCGATGCGGCGCGACTCGTGCCGCTCGGTGCCGAGCACGTACAGGCCGCCGGCCGCGACGACCTCCTCATGCTCGGCCGCCACCGCCCGGCGGGCCTTCTCCACCGCTTCCGGCCACGCCGCCTCGTAGTCCTGGGGGGTTTCTACCGGGGACAGCCCGCGCTGGTGCAGTTCGGTGTCGGCGATGAACTCCGGGTTGCCGCCCAGCATGATGTCGGTGCCCCGGCCGGCCATGTTCGTGGCCACGGTGACCCCGCCCTTGCGGCCCGCCTGCGCGATGATCGCGGCCTCGCGCTCGTGGTACTTCGCGTTCAGCACCTCGTGCGGGACCCCGCTCCGCTTGAGCATGCGGGAGAGGATCTCCGACTTCTCCACGCTGATCGTGCCGACCAGCACGGGCTGGCCCGCCTCGTGCCGCTCCACGATGTCGGTCACGCACGCCTCGAACTTGGTCGACGCCGTCTGGTAAACCACGTCCGCCTCGTCGGCCCGGATCATCGGCATGTTCGTGGGGATGGGCACCACGCCCAGCTTGTAGATCTGGTGGAACTCGTTCGCCTCGGTCATCGCGGTACCGGTCATCCCGGCCAGCTTCTTGTAGAGGCGGAAATAGTTCTGCAGCGTGATCGTGGCCAGGGTCTGGTTCTCGTTCTGGATGACGGCGCCCTCTTTGGCCTCGATCGCCTGGTGCATGCCCTCGTTGTAACGGCGGCCGTGCAGCATCCGGCCGGTGAACTCGTCCACGATCAGGACCTCGCCGTTCATGACGACGTAGTCCTTGTCCCGCTTGTACAGCTCCTTGGCCTTGATGGAGTTGTTGAGGAAGCTCACCAGCGGCGTGTTGACCGGGTCGTAGAGGTTGTCGATGCCGAGCCAGTCCTCGACCTTCTCCACCCCGGACTCGAGGATGCCGACGGTCTTCTTCTTCTCGTCGACCTCGTAGTCGCCGCCGTCGTCCTCTTCCACCGACCGCCGGAGCCGCGGGGCGATCTTGGCGAACTCGGTGTACCAGCGGGCGCTCTGCTCGGCCGGGCCGCTGATGATCAGCGGAGTCCGCGCCTCGTCGACCAGGATCGAGTCGACCTCGTCCACGATCGCGTAGGCATGCCCGCGCTGGACGCACTCCTCGAGCCCCCAGGCCATGTTGTCGCGCAGGTAGTCGAACCCGAACTCGTTGTTGGTGCCGTAGGTGATGTCCGCGGCGTACTGCGTGCGCCGCTCCTCCGGGGTCATCTGGGCGAGGATGACCCCGACCTCCAGGCCCAGGAACCGGTGGATCCGGCCCATCCACTCGGAGTCGCGCTTGGCCAGGTAGTCGTTGACGGTCACGACATGCACGCCCTGGCCGGCCAGCGCGTTGAGATAGGACGGCAGGGTGGCGGCCAGCGTCTTGCCCTCACCGGTCTTCATCTCGGCGATGTTGCCCATGTGCATGGCCGCGCCGCCCATGATCTGGACGTCGAAGGGCCGCTGGCCGAGCGTCCGCCGGGCCGCCTCGCGGACGGTGGCGAACGCCTCGGGCAGCAGGTCGTCGAGCAGCTCGCCATCGGCAAGCCGCTGCCGGAACTCCCCGGTCATGGCGTGCAGCTCGGCGTCGCTCAGCTTCTCGAAGTCATCTTCGATGGAGTTGACCTGGTCGGCGATCCGCGCCAGCTTGCGCAGGATCTTGCCCTCACCCGTGCGCAGGGCCTTGTCGATGAAAGCTGGCACTTTTGGTGCGCTCCTCGCGGATCAGTGATGTGAACCAGATCACGGCCGACGGCCGACGGCGCTGCTGGCGGCGTGCAGGCGTAAATCCTTCACCGCCATCGTAGGCGAGGCGGGCACGAAATCGAGCCCGCGCCGGTGTGCCGGGCGGCACGGGCGGACACGCCTAACCCGGGGGCCGGTTTCCGTTCCCCGGCGGCCCTCGCCACAATGAGATGGTCACGGCGGCGTCGGCCGCCCACCCGAGAGGAGCAGCACGCATGGCTGACCAGCCAGGTGCGGGCCAGCTGGCCGGCGTCGGCCAGGAGGCGGCGCTCGCCCATCCGGGCCCGGGCAGCTACACCGCGCCCGTCCCGTACCACGGCAGGACGGTGTCCTGGGTCGCGGTCTCCATCATCATGGCGGGTTTCCTGGCCGGTGGCCTGGGCCTGGTGCTGGGCCCCACCTGGTGGCTGTTCTGGACCGGCGGCGCGATGGTGGTCGTCGGGGGGCTGCTCGCGCTCGGCACCCACATCTTCGAGGACTGGTACTGACCGGCCGGCCCGGGGCCGGCCAGCCCGGCCGGAATGTCGGCGGCCCCGGTTAAGCTGCCGTATTTGTGGCCACATCGCTCGCACCAGCAGCACAGCTGACGCTGACGGCCGACGAGGTGCGGCTCATCACCCTGCGCGCGCAAGGCTTCGTCGGCACCGCCAGCCGCCGCGGCGGGGTTCCAGCCATGCTGCGCCGGCTCGGGGCGGTCCAGCTCGACACCATCAGCGTGCTCGCCCGCTCGCATGAACTGGTCGCCTACGCCCGGCTCGGGCCGGTCGGCCGGGACCGGGTCGAGCGGGCCTACTGGCACCCGCGCCGCCCCACCGCCTTCGAGTACTGGTCGCACGCGGCCTGCGTGCTGCCCATCGAGGACTGGCCGTACTACGCGTTCCGGCGCCGCGGGCTGCGGGCCCGCGGCCTGCGCTGGCACCAGAGCCACGAGCAGACCTGCGCGGAGGTGCTGGCCCGGCTGCGGGCCGAGGGCCCGCTCACGGCCACCCAGCTCGGCGGGGCCAAGAACGGCGGTGCCTGGTGGGACTGGTCGGACACCAAGATCGCGGTCGAGTGGCTGCTGGACACCGGGGATGTCATCTGCGTGCGCCGGGACGGCTGGCGGCGGGTGTATGACCTGCCGGAGCGGACCCTGCCCGGTGACCTGCTGGGCCACGAGCCCGCCGATGCCGAATGCCTGGCCCATCTGGCCGCGACCGCCGCCCGGGCGCTGGGCGTGGTGACCCGGGCCGACCTGATCGACTACCACCGGCTCCGGGAACTGACCGCGCCGGGAGCCCGCCACGCCGACCTGGTGACCGAGGCGGTGCTGGCGGCCGGACTGACCCCCATCGCGGTGGCCGGCCCGGCCGGGAGCCCCGCCACCGCGGCCTGGGCTGATCCGGCGGCACTTGCGGCCGGTGACGGCGACGCCGGCCGGCACCGGGTCACCCTGCTGTCCCCCTTCGACTCGCTGATCTGGGACCGCAAGCGCACCCGGCGGATGTTTGGCTTCGAGCACGCGCTGGAGGCGTACGTGCCCAAGCCGAAGCGGGTGCATGGCTACTTCGCCATGCCGCTGCTGGCGGGCGGCCGCCTCGCCGGCCGGGTGGACCCGGTGCGCCAGGGCCAGACCCTGGTGGCCCGGCAGCTATCGGTGACCTCGGCGGCCGCTGTCCGGCCGATGGCCAGGGCGCTGCGCGAGGCGGCCGAGTGGGTCGGCTGCTCCGCGGTGGCCGTCGAACGGGCCGACCCACCCCAATATGCACAACGGCTCCGCGCCGAACTCTCCTGAGCCGCCGCCGGCGAGCCCCGGGGATGGCCATCCGCGGTGCGGGGCGGATGCCGCCGGTCCGCTACCGCCGCCGCCCGGGCTCACCCGAGGCGGTACTCCCACCCGGGCTGCCAGCCGAAATCGGCGGCCGCCAGCGTCTCAAGCGGCACCGAGTTGATGGCATGGTCGAGCCCCCAGCGGGTGGCGACATGGCCGACGACCAGCAGCCGGCGGCCCTCCCAGCGCAGCGGGAGATCAGCCAGGAACCGGCCCACCCGGGCGACTGCCTGCCGCCAGCTCTCCCCGGCCGGGTAGGGGATGTCCAGGTACTGCTCCCGGGTGGTGTGCAGCCAGTCGGCGGCAGCGCCGTTGCGCTCACCGTAGTCGCACTCCCGCAGCCGCCAGTCGTGCAGCACCGGCGTCGCCGCGCCGGCGAAGGCGATCGCGACCGTCTCCACCGCCCGGCCCAGGTCGGATGTGAACACCGCGGCGATCCCGTCGTCCCGGCGGCGCTGGCCGAGCGCCCGCGCCTGCTCCCGGCCCGCCGCCGACAGCCGCCCAGGCAGCCAGCCCGTGGCCCGGCCGCGCTCGTTGTCCTCGCTGGTCGAATGAGTCTCGAAGACAACCTCGATCGCCATCGGCCTGGTCTCAGCTGAACTCGATCAGCTTTTCCCTGACCGCGATCATGACGGCTTCCATCCGGGAGTGGATCTGCAGCTTCTCCAGGATGTTGCGGACGTGGTTCTTGACCGTGTTCTCGGAGATGAACAGTTCCTTGGCGATGTCGCGGTTGTTCATGCCCCGGGCCACCAGCCGGAGCACCTCCATCTCCCGGTCGGTGAGCTTGGGCGCGGGCACCTGCTGCGCCCGCTCCTCTTCGTCCCGCCCGGCCAGCGTCGCGAACTCGGTCAGCAGCTTGGCCGCCATCGACGGGTTGATCAGGGACTGCCCGCCGTGCACCGCCCGGACCACGTCGGCGACCTCGTCGTAGGGGATGTCCTTGAGCAGGTATCCGCTGGCGCCGGCCCGGATCGCCTCGAACAGGTCCTCCTCCTCGTCGCTGATCGTCAGCATGACGATCTTCGCGCTGGGGGCGACCTCCTTCATCGCCCGGCAGGCCTCGATCCCGCTGCTCTTGGGCATCCGGATGTCCATCAGCACGACGTCGGGGAGCGCCTCGCCGGCCTTCTCGACCGCCTCCGCGCCGTCGCTAGCCTCGCCGACCAGTTCGAGGTCGCCCTCCTCGGCCAGGACCATTTCCAGCCCGCGCCGGAACAGCGCGTGATCATCGACAATCAGCACGCGGATGGGATCGGGGACCGGCCGGGCATCACCTGCCTCCCCGGTGGCCCCGGAATCTCCACTCATGTCGTGCCCTCCCCGGACCCTGACCGCTTCCTGGCCATGCTGCATACGGCGCCGGCCCCCCCGCGGCCCTGGGTCAAACTCTGGCCGACGCGGGCACGCCATGCAAACTCGGCCCCCGCCGCGCCGGTCACGCCCTCCGGCTGGGCTGGACAGCGGCCGCCGGCTGCCCCTGCTCGACGAGCCGGATGAGGCCGTAGTGGTAACCGTGACGGCGGTAGACGACGCTCGGGTGGCCGCAGGCGTCGTCGCGGAACAGATAGAAATCGTGGCCGACCAGTTCCATCTCCAGCAGGGCCTGGTCGATGCTCATCGGCCTGGCGGCGTGGAACTTCTCCCGCACCACCAGTGGCCCATCCCCCTCCATCTGGATCGGGATGGCGGGCTCGGGGTCGGCGTCCGCCTCGGTGGCCGGCCCGGGCTGCGCCGGGATGTGGGCGCGCCCGTTCCGCTCCCGGCGGCCGAACGCGTCGAAGCCGGGGAACGAGCGGCGGCCCCGCCGCGGCTGCGGGCCGCTGGGCGGCGGCACCAGCACCCCGGCCGCTGGCCCGGCTCCGGCGGGCGCGCCGTCCACGACCACCGGCAATGGCCCGGTAGCACGCTCGGCCGCGGTCGCGGCCTGCCGGTCCTTGCGCCGGTCCCCCAGCCGCCGCAGGCGGGCCTCGAGCTTGGCGAGCGCGCGGTCGAAGGCCGCGTACCGGTCGTCGGCCGCTGCTTCCGCCCGGATGACCGGCCCCCGCGACCGGATGGTCAGCTCGACCCGCTCGCGCCGGTCGGACTGGCGCGGATTGCGCTCGGCGGTCACTTCTACATCGACCCTGATCGCCTTGTGATCCAGCTTCTCGATCCGGCCCAGCTTCGCTGAGGCATGCCTGCGGAAGCGATCCTGAACGTCGGTACGCCGGCCCTTGAAGATGATGTTCACGCGGGAACCCCCCTTTCGGCCCGATACACATGGCGGCACCCGCCCGGCCGACCTGGTCTTCGACCCCACATCCGCCTGCTGAGGGGTTCGCGGCGACTGCTGGCCACTACTGCCCTTCTCCCTACCCGGCGGACATCGGGTTCACCGGGGGGGCAGGACTTACCTCTAAGCCGCACCGTGATCGGTCGACGAGAAGTCGCCTTACGTGGGCCGTTTCGCCTGCGGCTGGCATCGGCTTGCCGGGGGTGGCCGTCCGCGGACAGCGGGCAGCCCTCTCCGGCGCAACCACGGACCCGGGCGGGTGCCATCTTCCGAAAGTAGCCTGACCTGGGCCGGATGTCAGGAGGCCAAAAGTACGTAATCCGTCACGGGTGTTCCGGGCTGCTGATCAGCCGGGATAGGTGGCGTCCCGGCCGGCCGCGATATCCCGCCACGGCTCGCCGAGCCCGACCGAGTTATCCAGCCGGTCGGTGGACATCCCGAGGTAGAGGGGGTTCTCCGCACCCGCCGAGGTGATCGACACCATCCCGGGCAGCGAGCTCTTGATGACCGGCGCGTCCCCGTTGACCGGCACCTCCCAGAGCTGGCTGGCCGTTCCCTGCTGGGTAATGGCCAGCAGATGGTCCCCGTCATACCAGGTCAGGGCGGACGGCCCGGACAGGCCCGGCGCGAGCGGCACGACCTGCGGGACGAAAACGGTGTTGCCGACGCGCGCGATCGCGCCGAGCACCACCCGCGCCGCGCTGCCCTGGCCGATGATCAGGGCGATCCGCACCCCGTCCGGAGCCACCTTGAGCCCGGTCACCGGGCCGAGGCCAGGCGGCAGGTTCACCCGCACCGGGCTGCCCTTGGGCGGTACCACCCACACGCCGGGTGAGTGGTGGACCTTGCCCGCGACCCACAGGTTGTCCGAGCTGTCCCAGGACAGGCCGGTGAAGCCGGTCCCGGCGAGCCGGATGTGCAGGTTGCCCGCCGCGGTGCTGGCATGCGCCTTCGCCGCGGCCGCGAGATCGCCGGTGTAGACCGTGCTGGCCGGGCCGGCCACGCCGGCCAGGTAGTTCCCGTCCGGCGACACCGCGATCCCGGTCAGCGCGATCCGCCCGGTCCCGGCTTCGCCCGGCACCGGGACGCTGTGCGCCAGGCGGCCGAACATGCGCACGGCACCAGCGGTGCTCAGGTAGTACAGGTCGGGGTTCTTGCGGCCGCGCGGGACGTAACCCCCGTAGTCGTTCAGGCCCAGCACCGTGTCGCCCGGGCCCGGCGCCCACGCGTGCCCGTTCACCTTGAGCTTGACCGCCTGGAGCAGCGCGGGGCTGTAGGGCGAACTGGTCAGGGTCCACACGATCTGGGCCGCCATGGCCTGCACGGTGGATCTGGGCGTGCGGGGCGGCAGCCCGATATCGACGATGGCGGTCTTGCCGCCCGGCGGGGCGGAAAAGACCTGCACCTTCCGTAGCTGCGCGTCGGACGGGAAGGCGGTGACAGCGGCGTTCTGCAGCCACCCGTTGGGGTCCTGCTTCAGGCCGTTCAGCACATAGCTGACCACGTCGGTGGATTCGATGGGAACGAACACCGGGTCGGGGACCAGCAGCTGGCCCGGCTGCCCGTAGAAGTACAGATCCCGTGGCGCGTATACCAGGTGAAACAGCACGCTGGGGAGCAGCAGCTCGGTGGACACCCGCTGCCCGCCGACGGCGGGCAGGGTGGCGATGCGCCACTGCCCCCCGACCGATTCCAGGCCGAAGACCTGCTGCTGGGCCGCACCGCCGCGGACCGGGATGTACTGGCCGCTGCCCTCCAGAGTGGCGATCTTCTGCCAGCTCACGACCACGTTCGCGTGGCTGGTCTGACCGGGCAGCTGCCCGGACTGGCGCTGCACATTGGGGCTCTGGGACAGGATGGTCACCTGCGCGCCGGGCTGCCACAACTTGCTGGCGCCGGCGGTCAGGTACTGGCGAGCGACCGCGTGGTTGTGCGCGAAACTGGCGCTGGCCTGGAGGAAGCCGCTGACCACCTCGACCGGGCTCCAGTTGGCCTGCGGGCCTTGCACGATCAGCCCGGAGCACGAGGTGGCGCAGCCCCCCGGCGGCGCCGGGATGGGGGTCGGCACGACCGGGCCCGATACCGGGATGGTCGCGCAGCCGCCCACCAGCGACGCGGCCAGCACCACCCCGCCGACCACCGCCCACCGGGCCAGCACCCCCCGCCGCACCCGCTCAGTCACCGGTTCCCCGCTCCGCCCCGGATCGCTGGGAGATCCGGGGGCTGCCGTCCGCCGCCGGGCCGCCCGGCGGCGGCTCTAGCCCCGCGCCATCCCCGCCCGGCGCCGGGGCCAGCCCGGCGCTATCCCCGTCCGGCGGCAGCCCGTTGCCAGCGGCAGGCAGCAGCCCGCTTCCCGCCGGATCCGGGAGCCCGGAGCCGGCCAGCGCGCCGTCGGCGGCGGCCATCTCCGCTTCGTCCGGCCCCAGCGGCAATGGGGACCCGGCCAGCTCCTCGCCGAGCCGGCGGGGCAGGGTGAGCCGGAACACCGAGCCCTTCCCGCGCTCTCCCCACGCCTGCAGCCAGCCCCGGTGCAGCCGGGCATCCTCCAGCGCGATAGCCAGCCCCAGCCCGGTGCCGCCGGTGGTACGGGCCCGGGCCGGGTCGGCCCGCCAGAACCGGTCAAACACCAGGTGCTGCTCGCCCGGGCCGAAGCCGACTCCCCGGTCGCGGACCGCGACCGCCACCGCGTCCCTGTCGGCCGCCACGGTGACCACCACGTCCCGCCCCTCGCCATGCTCGACCGCGTTGTCGAGCAGGTTCCGCAGCACCCGTTCCACCCGCCGCCGGTCCACCTCGGCCACACACGGCTCAGGCGGCAGCCGGAAGTCGATCCGGGTACCGGTCCGGGCGGCCAGTTGCTCGGCGTCCGCAGCCGCCCGCCGCACCAGGTCGCAGACGTCGGCCGACTCCGCGTCCAGCGTCGCCACGTTGGCATCGTGGCGGCTGATCTCTAGCAGATCGGCCAGCAGTTCCTCGAACCGCTCCAGCTGGCTCTGCAGCAGTTCGGCGCTGCGCCGTGTGACCGGGTCGAACTCGTCCTTGGCCGCGAACAGCATGTCGGCGGCGATCCTGATCGTGGTCAGCGGCGTGCGCAGCTCATGCGACACGTCGGACACGAACTGCCGCTGGACCTTGGACAGTTCCTCAAGTTCCCGCAGCTTGTCCTGCAGGCTCCCGGCCATGTCGTTGAACGAGTGCGCCAGCGCGGCCAGGTCATCGGTGCCCTGGGCGGGCATGCGCTCATCCAGATCCCCGGCCGACAGCCGGCTCGCCGCCTGCGCCGCCTGCCGTAGCGGCACCACCACCCAGCGGGTGACCAGCGAGACGATGACCGCCAGCAGGACGACCAGCACCAGGCCAGCGCTGAGGAACGTGGTCTGCACCAGCGACAGCGACTGCACCTGGGGGGTGAGCGGGAACAGGTAGTAGAGCTGATCCTGGCTGGAGATCGGCACCCCCACCGCCAGCGCGGGCGGGCCCAGCCTGCCGCTGGTGTAGACGAGCCGGGTCTGCGCGTAGAACAGCCGGTCGTACCGGCGGCCGCGCTGCTCGACGGTGACATCCTTGCGCAGCGCGGACGGGATGCTCGGTGCCAGCGCCTGGTTGCCGACCATCCCGGCCAGACCCGGGCTGCTGTGCTGGGCCAGGATCACCACGTCAAACACATCACCCGGGCCGCTGCCCTGCTGCAGGTCGCTGACCAGGGAGTTCAGCGCGGACGCGCTGCCGCCATGCGGTCCCTGCATGTCGGGCCGGGACTGAGCCACCGCCAGGCCGCCCGCGGTCTGGGTGAGCGCGGCCTTCCGTGCGTTGACCAGCAGGCCACCGGCGATCTGCCCGATCAGGAAGAACCCGAGGGCGGCGACCACCACGGCCGATATGACCAGCGTGCTGGCGATCACCCGGAGCTGCAGCGAACGATGCCAGCGGCGGCGCAACTGCCCGGCCAGCGCCAGCACCCGGCGCTGGCCAGAATCGAGCAGGCGCCGCACCGGGACCGGCAGCCCCGGCCGCGGGCTTCCGGCCGCGGCCCCGCTCATCGCCTTCGGTCGCTGCACTGCACTCCGGTGAACTGCCCGGCGGCGGTCAGGCCGGCCCCGCCTTGTATCCCACGCCCCGGACCGTCACCACGACCTCCGGGTGCTCAGGGTCTTTCTCGATCTTGGCACGCAGCCGCTGGACATGCACGTTGACCAGCCGGGTATCGGCGGCGTGCCGGTACCCCCACACCTGTTCCAGCAGCACCTCACGGGTGAACACCTGCCGCGGCTTGCGCGCCAGGGCCACCAGCAGGTCGAACTCCAGCGGGGTGAGGTTCACTTGGTCCTCGCCGCGGCGCACCGAGTGGCCCGCCACATCGATGCTGACATCGGCGATCTGGAGCATCTCGGGCGCCGGGTCGTCGGTCCGCCGCAGCCGGGCCCGCACCCGGGCGATCAGTTCCTTCGACTTGAACGGCTTGACGATGTAGTCGTCGGCGCCGGATTCCAGGCCCAGCACCACGTCCACGGTGTCGCTCTTCGCGGTCAGCATCACGATCGGGACGCCGGACTCGGTGCGAATCTGGCGGCACACGTCGATGCCGTCCACCCCCGGCAGCATCAGGTCAAGCAGCACCAGATCGGGGTGGGTCTCCCGGAACGCCTGCATGGCGTGATCCCCGTCGGCGACGAAAGTGGGCTCGAATCCCTCGTTGCGCAGCATGATGCCGAGCATCTCGGACAGGGCGGCGTCATCGTCGACGACCAGCACGCGACCTTTCATAGACCTCATCGTTCCACGGAAACAGCCGCCGGGGCAGTCACTCCGGCGGCCGGCGGAGTACCCAGGAGACGCAGCGTACCCGCATTGACCGGGCGGGCCAGCCCACGTTCGGTCACCAGGGCGGTCACCAGCGCGGCCGGGGTGACATCAAAGGCCGGGTTGTAGGCGTCACTGCCGGCCGGGGCCACCGGCGATCCGGCGAACGAGATCACCTCCGCGGCGGGCCGGTGCTCGACCACGATCGCGGCCCCGTCCCCGGCCGCGAAGTCGATCGTGGACAGCGGGGCGGCCACCACGAACGGCACGTCGTGGTGCCGGGCCAGCACGGCCAGGCCGTAGGTGCCGACCTTGTTGGCCACGCTGCCGTCGGCGGCCACCCGGTCGGCCCCGGTGAGCACCAGGTCCACCTCCCCGGCGGCCAGCAGCGACGCCGCCGCCGCATCCGGGAGCACCGCGTACGGCAGCCCCGCCCGCGCCGCCTCGAACGCGGTCAGCCGGGCGCCCTGCAGCAGCGGGCGGGTCTCGTCCACCCACACCCGGGCCAGCCGGCCGGCCCGGTGCGCGGCCAGGATGATCGCGAACGCG
>DATDGI010000213.1:0-1752 GCA_036522155.1 Streptosporangiaceae bacterium | reverse complement strand
ACACCTCACCGTGACGCAGAACATCCAGGCGGCACAGGCGCTCGCGGGGCGCGCGCGGCGGCGCGGGCCGGGTTCGCGCGCCGGGCGCGATGCCAACGGTGCTCGCCGTCTGGACCCGCATGAGCTGCTCACCGGCGTCGGGCTCGCTGAGCGCGCCTCGGCCCGGCCGAGCACGCTGTCGGGTGGGGAGGCGGCCCGGGCGGGCCTCGCCGTGGCGATGGCGAACGACCCGCCCATCCTGCTCGCCGATGAGCCCACCGGTGAGGTGGACCGGCAGGCCGAGATCGGCGTGCTGGATCTGCTGCGCCGCCGGGCGGACCGCGGGAAGGCGGTGCTGGTGGTGACCCACAGCGAGACTGTGGCGGCGACAGCCGACCGTGTCGTGCGGATGGTCGACGGGAGGATCGTCAATGAGTGACATCCTGGTGCGGGCGAAAGGGCTCCGCCGGGAGTTCGGCAACGGCCATACGCCGGTGGTCGCGGTCGCCGAGGCGACCTTCGAGATCCGCGAGGGCGACCGCATTGCCCTGGTCGGGCCCTCCGGCAGCGGCAAGACGTCGCTGCTGCACCTGATCGCCGGGCTTGATGAGCCATCCGCCGGGGTCATCGAGTGGCCCGCGCTGGGCAGTGCCGAGGATCTGCGGCCGGGCCCAGTCTCCATCGCCTTCCAGGGACCGAGCTTGCTGCCGCCGCTCACTGTGTCGGAAAACGTCGCTCTGCCGGCGCTGCTCGCGGGCGGCGCGAACGGGGATGCCACCGCGGCGGCCCAGGTTCTGATCGACGAAGTCGGCTTGTCGGAGGTGGCGTCGAAGCTGCCCGAGGAGATCTCCGGCGGGCAGGCCCAGCGTGCCGGGGTGGCCCGGGCGCTGATGGGCCGGCCGCGGCTGATCCTGGCCGACGAGCCAACCGGGCAACTGGACCGCGCCTCCGCGGCTGGGCTGGTCAACGTAGTGTTCCGGCACGCAGAGGCGACGGGAGCGGCGCTGGTCATCGCGACGCACGACGCCTCGGTAGCCGAGCGGATGCCGCTGCGCTGGACCATCACCGAGCGGAAACTCCAGACGGGAGCAGCATGTACGTTCTGACCTGGCTGTGGGGCCTGCTCCGGCGCAGGCCGATGCGGGTCGCGGGGACGGTGGCCGGAGTGGCCATTGCCGTGGCACTGCTCGGCTCGCTCGGCGCGTTCTTCGCCGCGAGCAAGGCGCACATGACCAAGCGGGCGGTCTCCGGCGTGATCGTGGACTGGCAGGTCCAGATCACGCCCGGCACCAACCCCGTCACGGCCGGCCGCACCATCGCGGCCGCCCCCGGCGTGGTCAAGAGCCTGCCCGTCGGCTACGCCCCGGCGACGGGGCTCACGGGGTCGGCCGGCGGGACCGTCCAGACCACCGGGCCGGGCAAGGTGCTCGGCCTGCCGCCCGGCTACACGGCTGCCTTCCCTGGTGAGATCCGTTTCCTGGTCGGCGCGCACAGCGGGGTGCTGCTCGCCCAGCAGACCGCCGCGAACCTGCACGCGACTGTCGGCACGATCATCAGGATCGGCCGTCAGGGACTGCCGCCGCTGCCGGTCCGCGTCCAGGGAGTTGTGGACCTGCCTACCGCGGATTCGATGTTCCAGGCGATTGGGGTGCCGCCGGGTGCGGCACCGCAGGCGCCGCCGGACAACGTCGTGCTGCTCCCGGCCGCGCAATGGCAGGCCGCGTTCGGGTCGCTGCAGCGCACCCAGCCCGCGGCCGTGTACACCGAGTACCA
>DATDGI010000212.1:0-10888 GCA_036522155.1 Streptosporangiaceae bacterium | reverse complement strand
TCTACACCGGCGCGGCCCTGCTCGCCAGCCTGTACAACCTGGAGAACATCCTGTTCCGGGTGGGCTGGAACCCGGCGACCGCGTTCGCCTGGCGGCTGACCGCCCTGCCGAACGTGCTGCTGCCCGCGGCCGTCCTGCTCGTGGCCGGGCTCGTCGCCTTCTTCGTGCAGCGCCGGACGAGACCCGCGTGACCGGGTCAGCCGCGCCAGATACCCCGCCCGGGCAGCCCTCAGCCGGTACCGGGCCGGTGGGCCACCCGACCAACGGCATCGACGACACGGTGCACCAGCGTCACCGGCTGGGGGTGCTGACCATCACCGCCGAGGCCAAGGCCGAGTTCGGCTATCTGCGCGACGCGCTGGGCCTGACCGCCGGCAATCTGTCCAAGCACCTGACCGTGCTGGAAGAAGCGGGCCTGGTCCACGTGGAGAAGGGCTATGCCGGGCGCCGCCCGCGGACGTGGGTCCGCATCACCGGCCAGGGCCGCGCCGCGCTCGCCGCCGAACTCGCCGCCCTGACCGAACTCGTCCGCCAGCATCGCGGCTCCATCACGGGCAAGCCCGAATCCAGCTGACGGCAGCGATCCGGGCGGCGGCCGCCGGAGTGATATCGGTTCGGCCACGAATCGGCCCGGGTCTTGCCTGCCACCCCGGCCTGGCCTTGAATAGTGATTCATTAACTGGCGACGCTGGCAGTCTGAGCAGGGCAACTGCGATGAATGACAGTTCACCTTCCGCGGCGGCTCCGCCCCCAGCCGATCCGCGCGACGCGGTGCTGGCGGCCCGCGATGTCACCGTCCGGTTCGGCGGCCTGACCGCGCTCGACGCCGTGTCGCTGACCGCGCAGCCCCGCCAGGTCACCGGGATCATCGGGCCGAACGGCGCCGGCAAGACGACACTGCTGAACGTCCTGTGCGGATTCGTCCGCCCCGGCTCGGGCCAGCTCAGCCTGGGCGGGACCTCGCTGACCGGGCTGCCGCCGCACCGGCTCGCCTCGCTCGGGATCGCCCGCACCCTCCAGGGCGTCGGCCTCTTCCGGGGGCTGACCGTGCTTGAGAACGTCATGGCCGGGGCCACCTGCCTGGCCAGGACCGGATTCTGGCCGGCCCTGCTCGGCCTGGCCCGTGCCGACCGGGATGAGCGCGCCCTGCGGACGCGGTCACTGGCCGCGCTGGACCGGGTCAGCGCCGCCGACACGGCCGGCCTGCTGCCCGACCAGTTGCCCTACGGCCGGCGCAAGCGAGTGGCGCTGGCCCGGGCGCTGGTCGCCGAGCCGCGGGTGCTGCTGCTTGATGAGCCCGCCAGCGGCCTGTCCGAGGCCGAACTCCCGGAACTGGGTGACCTGATCACCGAACTGGCCACCGAGGCGACGGTGGTGGTGGTCGAGCACCGGATGGACCTGATGATGTCGGTCTGCGAGGTCATCGCGGTGCTCGACTTCGGCCGGCTCATCGCGTACGGGACACCGGAGCAGGTGCAGGCGGACCCGGCCGTTACCGCCGCCTACCTGGGCGCGGAGGGCAACGAGACCGCCGATGACACAGGCGCCGCGGCCACCGGGACGGCCGCGCCCGCCGGGGACGGTGATCCCGCCGATGACTGACCCGGCGCTGACCGTGCAGGACGTCGTCGCTGGCTACGGCGGTGTGCTGGCGCTGCGGGGCGTCTCCCTGTCGGTCCCGCCGGGCACGATCACCGCCGTCCTCGGCGCGAACGGCGCCGGCAAGACCACCCTGCTCACCACGATCAGCGGCTTCGTCCGGCCGCGGTCAGGCCGGATCAGCCTGGACGGCACCGACCTCACCCGCCGCCGCCCCGAGGAGATCGCCCGGGCGGGGCTGGCGCACGTGCCGGAAGGGCAGGGGGTGATCACCGAGCTGACGGTGGAGGAGAACCTGCGGCTGGGCGCGCTCTGGCGACGCGGCCATACCAGCCGGGCGGAGGCGCTCGCGGACGCCTACCGCCGCTTCCCGCTGCTGGCCGGGGCCCGGGCGCGCAGCGCCGGCACACTGTCCGGCGGCGAGCGCCAGATCCTGGTCATCGCCCGCGCGCTGATGGCCCGGCCGCGGGTGCTGCTGCTGGACGAACCGTCACTTGGCCTGGCGCCGAAGATGGTCGCCCAGGTCATGACGCTCGTCCGGCAACTGCGCGACGAGGCCGGGCTGACCGTGCTGCTGGTCGAGCAGAACGCCCGCAGCGCCCTGGCCATCGCCGACCACGGCATCGTGCTCAACCTGGGCCGGGTCGTCGCCACCGCGGACGCGGCGGTGCTGGCCGCCGACGTTGGGCTCCGCCAGCACTACCTGGGGTTTTAGGCAGGGAAGGGAGGCGGCCAGGTGCGCGAATTCGTCCAGTTCACGCTCGGCGGCATCAGCTTCGGCATGGTCTACGCGGCGATCGGGCTGTCGCTGGTGCTGATCTGGCGCGGCACCCGCATCCTCAACTACGCCCAGGGTGCCATGGCCATGCTCACCACCTACATCGCGTTCACCGTGATCGGCCACACCGGCTCGTACTGGGCCGGGTTCGCCGTCGCGCTCGCGGCCGGGGTGCTGCTGGGCGCGCTCATCGAGCGGACGGTGGTCCGCCCGGTGGAGAACAAGCCCCCGCTCAACGCGGTCGTGGTCACGATCGGGCTGCTGGTGTTCCTGGAAGGGGTGGCCGGCATCATCTACGGCGGCCAGTACCGCTCCTTCCCGGCCGCCTTCTCCATCACCGGCCTGCATGCAGGCTCGGTGCCTCTCGGTATTTCGCTTAACGATTGCTTCGTGGCCGGTGCCGTGCTCGTGGCGGCGCTCGGCCTGGCCGCGCTCTTCCGCTACACCTCCGCCGGGCTGCGGCTCCGGGCCACCGCCTTCAACGCCTACGCGGCCCGGCTGCTCGGCGTCCGGGTCGGCCGGGTGCTCACCCTCGGCTGGGCGCTGGCCGGGCTGATCGGCGCGCTGGCCGGGGTGCTGGTCTCGCCGGCCACGTTCCTGTACCCGGCCAGCATGGACTCGATCTTCGTGCTCGGCTTCACCGCGGCCGTCATCGGCGGGCTGGACAGCCCGGCCGGGGCGATCGCCGGCGGCCTCATCCTCGGCGTGGCCCTCAACTACGTGGGCGGCTATCTCGGTTCCAACCTGGTGCCGATCTTCGGGCTGGCCGCGCTGATCGTGGTCCTCATGCTCCGCCCGTCGGGCCTGTTCTCCACCACCACCAGCCGGCAGGTGTGACCATGACGATGGCACGCCATGCCGGAATCGCGCTGGCCGCGGCGGTGGTGATCTGGGTCCTGTCGGTGTCGCTCAGCCCGTTCCGCGACTACCAGATGGCCGACGTCGCCGTGTACGTGGTCGCCATCGCCGGGCTCACCGTGCTGATCGGGCAAAGTGGCCAGATCTCGCTGGGCAACGGTGCCTTCATGGCGATCGGCGCCTACACCACGGTGCTGCTGCAACTGCACCTGAACTGGCCGCTGTGGGCCCTGTTCCCGGCCAGCGCGGCGATCGCCGCCGTGGCCGGGGTGGCCGTCGGCGCCGCCGCCGCCCGGCTGCGCGGTCCGTACCTGGCCGGTGCCACGCTGCTGCTGGCGGTCGCCCTGCCCTCGTTCGCGACCCAGTTCGCCAGCGTCTTCGGCGGCGACCAGGGGCTGGGCCTGACCGTCACCGCGCCGGCGGCGCTCGGCGCCACCTTCCCGCCGACCCGGTGGCTGGCCTGGGTCAATGCGGGTACCGCGCTGATCGTCCTGATCCTGCTGGCCAACCTGGCCCGGAGCCGGATCGGCCGCTCCTGGCGGGCCATCAGGGACGACGAGACGGCCGCCGCGCTGGCCGGGCTCAACGTGGCCCGGCTGCGGATCCTCGCGTTCGTGGTGAGCGCGGCCTGCGCGGGCCTGGCCGGCGCCATGCTCGCCGTCTACTCGTCCCAGGTCTCCCCGGGCGCATTCACCCTCACGCTGTCGATCGCGCTGCTGACCGGGGCGGTGATCGGCGGCCTAGGCAGCCTCGCTGGGGCGCTGTGGGGCAGCCTGGTGATCGTCCTGGTACCGACCTACGTCACCGACGTGGCCACCAGTCACGGCCTGACCAGCACGGTCGCCGCCAACATCCCGGTCGCCGCGTACGGCGTGGTCCTCATCGCCGTCATGATCCTGTTCCCTGAGGGCATCCAGGGAGGGCTGCGCCGGTTCTGGGGCATCACCCCGCCCACCGCGACGACCCCATTCGCCCGCCTCAATTCCTTGCGCCGGCGACCGCCGGCCAGCGAACACCAGGAAGAAGGCACCACATGAACAGAACACATCGGCTGCGCCTGCCCGCCCTCGTGGCCGCCGCAGCCGCCGTCGCGATGGTCGCCGCTGGCTGCAGCAGCAGCTCGTCCACGTCGTCTTCCGGCGCGGCCACCGCGTCCGCCCCTGGCATCACCGCGACCCAGATCCTGATCGGCAGCCACCAGCCGCTGACCGGCCCGGCCGCACCCGGCTACAGCGAGATCGCGCCCGCGGCCAACGCGTACTTCCAGTACGTCAACGCGCATGGCGGCATCTACGGCCGGAAGATCAAGTACACCTACCTGGACGACGCCTACGACCCGTCCAAGACCACGAGCGTCGTCCACCAGCTTGTCCTCCAGGACAACGTGTTCGCCATCTTCAACGGCCTGGGCACACCCACCCACCTGGCGGTGGTCAAGTACCTCAACGCCAGCAAGGTGCCGGACGTATTCGTGGCCTCCGGCTGTGACTGCTGGAACAACCCATCCGCCTACCCGTACACGTTCGGCTGGCAGATTGACTACATCCGCGAAGGCAAGATCATCGGCAGCTACGTCAAGCAGCACTTCGCCGGCAAGAAGATCGGCTACTTCTACCAGAATGACGAATTCGGGATGGACGGAGTGAAGGGGCTCGACTACGAGATTCCCCACTCGCAGGTCGTCAGCCGGCAGAGCTATGTGCCGACCAACGTGAACATCGGACCGCAGGTGGCAGCGCTGAAGGCGGCCGGCGCCCAGGTCGTGGTGTGCTATTCCATCCCCGCTTTCACCGCCCTGCTCAAGCTAACCAGCCTCAAGCTGGGCTACAACCCCACCCTGGTGGTCAGCTCCGTTGGCGCCGACCCGATCACCCTGGGCGGCCTGCTGCAGGCGTTCGCCAAGCAGGGCGGCAAGACGGTCTCCGGCAACGCGCTCACCCAGGGCATCATCACCAGCGGTTACCTGCCGAGCGTGGGCAGCACCAGCAACAGCTGGATCACGCTGTTCAAGCAGGTCCACGACACCTACATCTCCAAGCTGCCGTTCGACGGCAACGTCCTGTACGGCGAGGCGGTCGGGTACGCGTTCGTGCAGGCCATGCTGAAGGCAGGCAAGAACCCGACCAGGGCGGACCTGGTGAACGCGATCAATGGCGGGCTGCCGCAGGGGCCAGCGATGGCGCCGTACGCCTACTCCGCCACCGACCACAGCGGGATAACCGGCTCCTACATGGGCGTGATCACCAACGGCGTCCTCGTCCAGCAGGGCCCGGTCTACGTCACCGACGCCACCCCGACCGGGGCGGTGACCGCGTACACCGGATCCGAGCAGGCGGCGCCGGCCAGCGGAATGCCGTAATTCCCGGCTAGCCTGCGGCCACTATCATGCGCACGGGTCCTGGCCCGTCACCGGCGGGGGAATCCCCGGCCGGTGACGGGCCAGCCCCTGGCACTAACCGGGGAATGGCGGCCGGGCGGGCCCGCACCACGGCCGCCCGCCGGCCTGCTACCCGGACGGGGGTGAGTGGCGTGACGATCGCGGCGAACCGCCGGGCCCTGGCGGCCCCGGACAAGCCGCCCGCGCAACGGCTGCTGCGGGCCGCGGAGGAACTGTTCGGCGAGAGCAGTTACCGGCGCGCCACGGTGGCGGGCATCTGCGCCCGGGCGGGCATCGCCACCGGCAGCTTCTACGCGCACTTCGGCTCCAAGGCGGAGATCTTCGCCGCCGTGGTCCGCCAGATCAACGCCGACCTGCGGATGGCGATGCGGGCCGCGATCGAGCAGGCCGGCGAGGGGCAGCGGGAGCGGGAGCGGGCCGCCTTCCGCGCCTTCTTCGACATGCTGTCCCAGCGGCCGTGGATGGACCGGATCGTCCGTGAGTCCGAGTTCGTCGACCCGGGCCTATTCCGCGAGTATTACGAGACCCTGGCCCGCGGCTACGCCCGTGGGGTGCGCCGGGCCCAGCTGGACCGGGAGGTGGACACCCGGTACGACCCCGAGGTGATCGCCTACATCTACACCGGGATCGGCAACTTCATCGGGATGCGCTGGGCGGACTGGACCGCGGGCAGCCGCGTGCCCGAGGACGTGCTTGACGACGTGCTGGAACTGCTCCGCCGTGGCCTCCCGCCCGCGCCGCCACGCCACTAGCCTCCCGCTGGCGCCGCCACCCCACTAGCCCTGCCGCTGGCGCCGCCACGCCACTAGCCCTGCCGCTGGCGCCGCCACCCCACTAGCATGTGCGGTGGCTTGCTGAGGGGTTGGTGGGGCCAGCGGCCAGCGACACCAGACCGCCGACCCAGGCCGGCCAGCCCCGAGGAGCCGAGATGTCCGACGACACCCCCGTGCCCACCGAGCCGGCTCCGGCGCCCGGGCGGGCACAGCCACAGGCCCGGCCCACCTACTGGTTCCCGCTGGTACTGTTCGGCCTGCTCAGCTGGGCCGCCGCCCCGCTGTACCCAAGGATTCCCCTGCCGGCCGGCTGGGTCGCGTACGCCCCGCTGCAGAGTTCGCCGGCCTACGCGTCGAGCCTCACCTTCTTCTTCAGCAGCCGCCGCTTCCTGCCCTTCGGCCCCTGGTTCGTCAACACCAGTTTCCTGCTCGGCTGGTACTGGCTGGAGGCGCTGGTGGGAGGGTACCTGCTGACCCTGGCCTGGTACCGCTGGCAGGCACGCCGGGCCGGCACCGCGGTGCCCGGCCGCGGCTACCGGATCGCCGGGGTGGTGCTCACCGTGGCCGGGCTGGTGCTGCCGCTGGTGTGGGCGGCACTGGCCAGCCGGTGGCAGCCGACCCTGCTGGCCGACCTGTGGATGCAGGGCACGGTCGAGTTCCTGGCCATCGCCGTCGGCCTGTGGATCTTCACCGGCAGCGAGCGGAGCCGGGGCCTGGCCGTGATCGCGCTGATCTACACGGCGACCGCGCTGGTGGCCAATTTCTGGCAGCCCGCCGCTGCGCTGCCGGTGGTGCTCTTGCCGGGCACCGTCCTGCTGCTGGCCGGGCTCGGCGCCCTGGCCGTCTGGCTCCGCAGCAGGCCAGCCTGACCAGTGGGTGATCTCCCGCCGCCCGCTGGCCGGCACGTATTGTCATAGGCATGGCTGACGGGATCGCGCCGTCCCGCACGATCCCGGAGCTGTTGTCCGACGCGGCCGACCGGGACCGCGACGGCATCTGGATCCGCACCGACGACGGCTCGCTGACGTTCGGCGGGGCCCGGGCCCAGGTAGCCACGACCGCGGCGGCGCTGCGCTCGCTCGGCGTGGGGCACGGCGACCTGGTCATGACCACCGCCCGTACCACCCCGCCGTATCTGATCTGCTGGCTCGCACTGGCCTGCCTCGGCGCCGTCACCGTGCCAGTGAACCCCCGCAGCGCGCCCGCGGAACTGGCCGGGCTGGTGCACCAGACCCGGCCGCGGGCGCTCATCACCGACGCCGGGCTCGCCTCGCTGGTCGCCGACGCGGACGTAGCTGGCCTGCCCGGACTCGGGGTGCTGGACGCCGACGACCTGACCAGGAACTGGTCCGCGGCCAGCGACGGCCGGGGCGGCGGGCGGCTGCCGGCCGCGGGCCTGAGCCCGTCCGATCTGGCCATCCTCATCCCGACCTCGGGCACGACCGGCCGGTCCAAGCTCGTCATGCAGACGCACCGGGCCTACGTCCTGGCCGGGGAAGGCTTCCCGTACTGGATGGGGCTCACCGCCGCCGACCGGCTGATGACCTCCCTGCCGCTGTTCCACATCAATGCCCCGGCCTACTCGGTGATGGGCTCGCTCGCCATCGGGGCCGGGCTGATCCTGCTGCCGCGTTTCTCGGCCAGCACCTTCCTGGACTCGGCCCGCAGGCACGGCGCCACCGAGTTCAACGCGATCGGGGCGATGCTGGAAATCCTCATGCGCCAGCCGGCCCGGGATGGTGACGCGGACACGCCGCTCCGGCTGTGCTACACCGGCCCAGCCCCGGCGCGGGAGCGGCAGGAGGAGATCGAGCGCCGGTTCGGCTTGCGCATCATCGTCGGCTACGCGATGTCGGAAAGCCCGTACGGCCTGATCTGGCCGCACGGCGCCCGGCCCTACGAGACGCTCGGCCGCCTGCGCCAGCACCCGCGGCTCGGCGTGATCAACGAGGGGCGGGTGGTCGACGCCGGGGGCCGCGACCTGCCCCCCGGCGAGACCGGCGAGCTGCTGCTGCGCAACCCGGTGATCACCCCCGGCTACTACGGCATGCCGGAGGAAACGGCGGCCGCGATCACCCCCGACGGCTGGCTGCACACCGGCGATCTGGTCACCGTGGACAGCCACGGCACCTACACGTTCATCGCCCGCCAGAAAGAAGTGCTCCGCCGGCGCGGTGAGAACCTGTCCCCCGCCGAGGTCGAGGAAGCCCTGACCAGCCACCCCGCCGTCCTCGAATGCGCCGTCATCGGGGTCCCCTCCGACCTCACCGAGGAGGAGATCAAAGCCTTCATCGTCCCCGCCCCCGGCACCAAACCAGATTTCGTTGCCCTCCAGGCCCACGCGGCAGGACTTCTCGCCCCCTACAAGGTCCCCCGGTTCTGGGAGGCCATCGACGAACTCCCCCACACACCCACGGCCCGCGTCGCCAAGCACCGCCTCCCCGCGGGTCACACCGACACCGAATGGGACGCCGAAGCCACCAGCGCGGGTGACGGGCGGCCGGCCCGGAACGTATAAGAGCGCGCAGCGCGAAGTGCAGGGGCGGCCGCCCCTCACCCGCCCCGCCCGGACCAGAAGTTCCGGCCGGGGCCAGAGTTCAGATCCGGTAGAAGAGGTTCAGGAACCGGTCCGCGAGGGCCTGGTCCCCGCGCGCGTTGCCGCCGTTGATCCGGCCGAACGCCGTCAGCACCAGCCCGCCGGCGTCGAAGTCGAGCACGGCCGGCAGGTCGCTGACGTCGCCCGGCTCGTACGACATCCCCTGCTCGGAGATGCTGATCCGGTAGCTCGCCGCGTTGCGCCCGGTGACGGTGAGGCCGATGGTGAACGGGGTGAGGTCGGCGCTGGCCCGGATGGTGTACTGCCAGACGATGAACATGTACGGCACCAGCAGGTCAGCCGCGTCCGCGGAGAGCGCGTGCGCGCGGCCGATGCCCTCGCGGATGTCCCAGGAGTGCACGCCGTAGTCCATGAGCTGGCCACCGGCGTAGATGGACGGCGGCACCGGCCCCATGTACGCGTGCGGGGCCATGAAGCTCCCCCACTCGTCCTCGGGGATCCCGCCCAGCAGGTCAAGGATCTTGTCGAGGTCGGCGCGGACGCGGCCCATCATCTCGGCCTGGGGGACGCCACGGAACGAGCGCCCGCCGGCCCCCGCCAGCTCGTGCATGGCAGGCAGCCCGTGCACGTCCCGAGAGCCGCCTGCCCGGGCGACCTCGAACGACTTGAAGTAGCCCTCGGTGGTGTCGACGATGTGGCCGATGATGTCGCGGACCTGCCAGTCACCTGCCGCGGTGGGAGCTTCCCAGGCGCCGGGTGCCTCGGCCATCGCGTACATGCGGTCCGCCTCCTCGCGGACGACCCGGAGGATGGTGTCTTTCCCCTCGTAGGTCAACGCGTTCCACGCGCTCATAGGTACCTCTCTCAGATAGCGCCCCGGATGGCCGGACGGCCAGCGGGCGCGGGCTGGTGGCGGCGCCGCCGGAACGGGCCATGCACCGCACGGGAGTTCACATGACGAACCTCAGCGCAAACTGCGCCTACGTGTCAATGCTTCCCACCCAGCTCCCGCGACACGCCCGGACGGCATGACAAGAAGAGCGGCCAGCAACGGGGTACCCAGCACAAACCCCAGCAGGAGCCCGGGAGGTCATACCCCCGGAATGGCGGCGCGGGCGCCGGCCAGCCAGCCCCGGAGGGGCGGTGAGCAGGCAACCCGCCTGGCTCCCGCGATAGGACTCGAACCTATAACCTGCCGGTTAACAGCCGGACGCTCTGCCGATTGAGCTACGCGGGATCAGCCGACACAAGGACACCGGAACCGGGCGGTGGCCCATACCTTGCGGTCGCGGGCACAAGGGTAGCGCACCGGCGGGATGGCTGCTTCTCCGGCAGCCAGCGGGCGGCGGTGTGACATCGGTGTGACGGGGGCATGGCCAGAGGAGTACACCCGCCTGTCGGGGGGAAGTCGACCACGCAGGCTCGTTCACGGAAGGGAATCTGATGCGGCACCGATTCGTGTTCGCGGTCGGCCTCGGCGTCGGCTATGTACTGGGCGCGAGGGCGGGCCGGGAGCGCTACGAGCAGCTGGCCAGGCTCGCGCGCAAGGCGGCGGACAGCCCGGCCGTCCAGCAGGCGGCCGGTGCCGTTCAGGCCCAGGCCGCCGACCTGGCCAAGAACACCAGAAGCAAGATCGCCGACCAGATGCCCAAACTGGCCGGGGCCGCCCGCAGCCGGGTCGGGGCGACACCGCACGGCCGGGACGGCGACGGCGAGGCCACCAACGGCGGCGCGGCGGCCACCGGCAAGAACGGGCGGCCGGAGCGGGACGGGCACGGCCCGGCCGCCTAGGGCGTGTTTCAGAAGTTGATCCTGGTGCGGCTCGCCACTGAAATGATCTTGGTGTGGGCCGTGGGGATCTGACTGATGAGCAGTGGGCTGATCTGGAGCGGGTGCTGCCGCGCCCGTCGGGGCGGGGCAGGCCG
>DATDGI010000211.1:0-1548 GCA_036522155.1 Streptosporangiaceae bacterium | reverse complement strand
CAAGACCAATGAGTCGTGTATGGCCTGGTGGCCGCCCCGGAGTGATGAAATGCGTTCCACGGCCCGCCGGGCGCGGTCGCCGACGTGATACTGGAGCGCTGAGAGTCCGCAATGAGTCTGGCGCAGGGCCCGCGGGACCTGGGATTGTCGCTGCGAGCACGAACCCCAGATTCGGTTAACTGCCAGGTCCTCCCCGGCGGGTTGCCCGACAACCAGCCGAGGAGGAGGCATGGAACAGATCCACGACCGGGTCGCGGGCTTGGACGTCCACCGCGACCAGGTAACCGTGTGTGTCCGGGTGCCCGGGCCGCGCGGCGGTGTGCACACGGAGAAGGCACGGTTCGTCACGACGACCGGCGGGCTGGCGGTGCTGGCTGAGTGGCTGGCCGAACGCGAGGTCACTCTGGCCGCGATGGAAGCGACCGGCGTGTACTGGAAGCCGGTGTACTACGCGCTCGAAGGCCACTTCGAGCTGTGGTTGTGCAACGCTCACCACGTCAAGACCGTGCCGGGCCGCAAGACGGACATGTCCGATGCTGAGTGGCTGGCCGACGTGGCCGCTCACGGGATGATCCGGCCCAGCTTCGTGCCGCCGCCGCCGATCCGGGAGTTGCGGGAGCTGACCCGCTACCGCAAGACCCAGGCGAGGGTCCGTGCCCACGAGATCGCCCGCCTGGAGAAGGTGCTTCAGGACGCCGGCATCAAGCTCACCTCGGTGGCCTCCAGGGTGCTGACCCAGTCGGGGCGGGCGATGATCGAGGCGCTGATCGGCGGGCAGCGTGACCCGGCCGCGCTGGCCGCCCTGGCCAAGGGGAAGCTGCGCCCGAAGATCCCGCAGCTGACCGCAGCCCTGGACGGCCACTTTGGTGCCCATCACGCCGTGGCCGCCGCCCGGATTCTGGCCCACCTGGACTTCCTGGAATCCGCCGTCGCCGAGCTTGATGCCCAGATCGGTGCCCGCGTCGCAGCGGGCTATCAGTCGGCCGCCCGGCTGCTGCGCGGCATCCCGGGGATCGACCACCGCAACGCCGAGGTCATCATCGCCGAAACCGGCGCCGACATGAGCCGGTTCCCCAGCCCGGCGCACCTGGCCTCGTGGGCGGGCCTGTGCCCCGGCAATCACGAGTCGGCTGGGAAACGCCGCCGGGTGGCCACCACTCCGGGCAACCCGTGGCTGCGGGATGCCCTGATCGAGTCGGCCCGGGCGGCCGCGCGGACCAAGGGAAGCTACTTCGGTGCCCAGTACCGGCAGATCGCCCGCCGCCGCGGCCCGAACAAGGCAGCCGTCGCGGTCGCCCACAGCCTTCTCGACATCATCTGGCACATGCTCACCACCGGCGAGGTGTTCACCGACCTCGGCGAGGACTACTACGCCTCCCGCCACGATAAGGAACAGCAAGCCCGGCGGCTGGTAGCCAGGCTGCAGAAACTCGGCTACGCCGTCGAGGTGACCGCAGCCAGGTAACCGCTTCTCCCCACCACAAACGCCAGGGCCGCGCCCCGGCGAGCTGCCGCCTGCCCAGGCTCAGGTGCATTTCACCCCAGATC
>DATDGI010000210.1:0-2612 GCA_036522155.1 Streptosporangiaceae bacterium | reverse complement strand
AGCCGCCGACCACCCCGGCTAGCAGGAGCACGACCCCGCACAGAGCACCTCCGGGGCCGACGCCCCGCAGCGCGGCGGTCAGCGCGACAGCCAGGCCGCCAGCCAGCGGCACGCACACCAGCGCGAGCACGCGTACGTCCGCCACGGATCACCAGAGGGCTTAGCGCCTCACGCGGAACCGCACCCCATGAGGAGCTGAGCTCCGGTTATCGCGGAGGATCCGGCTCCCTGATGCCGGTCGATGAGTCGTTGTACACGAAAGAGCAGGCACGATGAGTCATCGACCCGACAGCCAACGCCGGCGATACGCCCCACGAAAAGTAGCTATTCACCAAGCGTCAGAGTGTTTCGCCTGCTCGGGGGGTTGTGATTGGCGGGACTCGGCGACATGCTGTGGCGGGTTGTTGACTGCCGACCGGCTGTGGGGCAGGGTTTGCGTGCCGTGACCGATGTGCCCGGTATGCCGTCTGCGGAGGAGCTGTCCGCGCTGCCGCATGCCGAGCTGGCGGCGCGGCCGGCGGAGGCGTACCAGCTGGCCGACTGCAGGCGCGGGTGGAGGAGCTGGAGCGGCAGGTCCGGCGGGATGCCCTCGAACCCAGCCACTAGCCAGCCCCGCACCCCGCACCACAACAAGCCGCTGACGCTTGCTGAATAGCCTCGGGTGCCTGCTGGACGCCGTGCGGCGTGAAAATGGGCGGTGCGGGGCTGCGCGTGGCCGGGATTGCTGCCGCCCGGTGGCCGGGACTGGCAGGAGTGTGCGGGTTTGCGGCCTGCGGGGGTGCGGGGTGGAGGATGGTCGCGGCCGCCCGCTGACGCCGTCGTAGCGTGGCGGGTCCGACCCCGCTGAATAGCCTGAGCGCCGGGAGCTGACTTTGAGGGCTGTGTACTGGTGCCTCGAGCCCGCGGATCAGATTTCCGCTTGCCCTTCAGCTCCTGCGGGCGGCCGCGACCGTATATCCGCAATGCTCATCGTAGGAGATCACGATGCAAGAGGCCGAGGACGAGCCGCTGTTCTGCGAGCGGGTCGCCGGGATCGATATCGGCAAGGCGACCGTTATGGTCACGATCCGGGTGCCCAGCGATGCCCGTAAGGGCGGCCGGCAGCAGGAGACCCGGGAGTTCGGTACCACCAGGCGGGAGCTGCTGGCGCTGGCGGACTGGCTGCACTGCTGGCAGGTGGCGAAGGCGGGGATGGAGGCCACCTCTGATTACTGGAAGCCGGTGTACTTCCTGCTGGAGCGGGAGGGCTTCGACTGCATCTTGTACCAGGCCTCGCGGGTCAAGGCGCTGCCCGGGCGGCCCAAGACGGACAAGCTGGACTCGGTGTGGCTGGCCAGGATCACCGAGCGAGGCTCGCTGGACGGGTCGTTCGTGCCGCCGGAGGAGATCCGGCGGCTGCGCACCCACACCCGGTACCGGCGCAAGCTGGTCCAGATGCGCACCGCGCAGAAGGAACGGTGCGAGAAGCTGCTGGAGGACGCGCACCTGAAGCTGTCCTCGGTGATCAGCGACATCCACGGCGTCTCCGGCCAGGACATGCTGTGCGCGATCGCGGCCGGCGAGCGGAACCCCAAAGTGCTGGCGCAGATGGCGCGCGGGGTGATGCGCGGCAAGATCGCCCGGCTGGAACAGGCCCTGGACTGCTCGTTCTTCACCGAAGAACACGCGTTCATCCTGGCGATGATGCTGGACAGCATCGACCAGCTCACCGCCCAGATCGGTGTCCTGGACAGCAAGATCGCGGACATGTGCAAGCTGTACCAGCGGCAGCTCGAGCAGCTCGACGGCATCCCCGGGTTCGGGATCACCACTGCCCAGGACCTGATCGCCGAGATCGGCACAGACATGAGCGTCTTCCCGACCCCCGGGCACCTGGCATCCTGGGCCCGGCAGGCCCCCCAGGTGACCGAATCGGCCGGGAAACGCAAAGGCAAGAACGCCACCGGCCGCGGCAACCCCTACATCGGCGGCGCGCTCGGCGAGGCCTCCATCAGCACCGGCCGCACCCAGACCTTCCTCGGTGAGCAGTACCGGCGGATGTGCAAGCGCATGCCCAGGAAGAAAGCCCAGGGCGCCATCATGCGCAAGCAGCTCGTCATCGCCCATGCCCTCCTGTCCGACCCCGAAGCCACCTACCTCGAACTCGGCCCCGGCTACCACGAACGCAGAGCCGGTACCCGCCGCCGTGCGCAAAGCCACCTCCGCAGCCTGGAACGCCTCGGCTACAAGGTCACCCTCCAGGCCATCGACCCCGTAACCGGCGAGTTCCTGCCCACGGCCAGCTAACCGCACACTCCAGCCCGCGCTGCGCGCCGGAAGCCGACGGCACAAACCGCCGTCGGCCGCTGCCGCCTGCCCAGCGAAGGGCTTATTTTCGGATCAGCTACGATTTAGTTCATCCACTCGATGCTGGCAGGCCGGCAGGGGTTCGGGCCTCCGATGCTGAACGCGGTCAGCCTGGGCGTTTGGAAGCGGGTCCGCCGGGCAGTCGAGGCGGGGCCGGAGCCATCAGCGAACCGTGACGAGGCCGACACGTCCTGCTTGCTATCTCGCATGTTGAGACGGCGGGAGTGGGCCGCACACGAAATTCACGCGTCTATTTGCAGAAATTT
>DATDGI010000209.1:0-25729 GCA_036522155.1 Streptosporangiaceae bacterium | reverse complement strand
TCAGCCCGATGTCCAGGACGCGCCCGGCCGCCTCGATGCGCTCCACCTCAGCAGGCGACTTGAGGTGCAGCAGGCGATCAATCAGCGCCGTGGCATCATCGATCGTGCACCCCGCGGACACGATGGCCTCTTCGATCGCCTCACCGGTCCGCTGGTCGGGAGGCACACCACGGCGCTCCCGGCCGACCAGCCCGTCCAGCCAGCCGACCGAGGTCAGCTCCCGGACAAGGAATCCGAGCGCACCGTCAACTGCCTCGCCCGGATAGATCCGGACGTCGCGGCACACCGACGTTGCCGAGAGCAGCTCTTCCTCGCCGCCGAAGTCGAAATGAATGACCTCGTCACGGTCGGCCCTCACGACGGAGGTCGTCAGCGCCGGCCACTCGGGTGGGCCTCCGTGCCGATACCAGCGAGCCGTGTACCCGTGCAGCCAGCACATCGACTCAGGCCGGCTAAGGAGGACCACATCGACGCCAGCCTCGCTCATCGCCCGGCGAAGACGCCCGAGCCGGTCCGCGTATTCGGCGTGTTCAAACGCCGGGCGGGCATCCGCTAGCTCGACCTCCCGAGCTCTCTCCTCGCTGGCGAAATAGGTCCGCAGGTCGCCGAGGAAATCACTCATCGCGACACCTTTCTCTGTTGCCAGGTCGTGGCGGTACTCAGCGCCAAGGCCCCCCGTCAAAGTGTGGGATCAAGAATCCGTCGGCAGGGTGGAGATCGCAATACCGGTCGGGCTCTAGTCCACACCGCTCCATCGCCGGCATGCCACCAGGAGGCTGGGTATGCCGGTGTAAATCGGCGGGAATGGTTCCCGGTTTCATGATCAGATCAGGTCGGCCCCGGATCTGGCCGGCCCGGCGGATCGTCGAGGCGATCTTGTACCTGGACCGGACCGGGCGCGCCTGGCGGTACCGCGATGGCAGGCGGAGTCAAGGGGGGTAGGCCGCCCGGGCCCGCGGTCACTTGCCGCCATCGGCGAATTGGCTGCGTGAAGCTATGACACGCTGGGCCGCAGCAGCCCGGACTGGGCCGTTAGTCAGCAAAGGAGAGCGGCATGAGCGTGTACAGGGTGACCGAGATCATCGGGACAAGCGGCACTTCATGGGAAGACGCGGCCGCGGAGGCGATCAGGACTGCGGCCGGGACGCTCCGCGATCTTCGGGTGGCTGAGGTCGTCAAGCAGGACATTCACCTGGACGAGAGCGGCGCGATCACCTACCGGACCAAGCTTCAGCTCTCGTTCAAATACGAGCACGAGCGCTGATCCCAGGTCTGCTGCTCCCTCGCCGGCGGACCAGCTGGTTCGTTTAAATGGGTTGCGGGTAAAGAGACGCGCCGAATAGAACTGGTGGCCGGAGCTATCCGGAGCTATGAGGAAGGAGGGCAGAGCCATGTACGCCATGTACGCTGCGCTCGTGTCCTCCCGGGTAACCAGCTGAGCTGATCCCGGAGCGGGCAGGGCGCCTCCAGACGGAGAATGCCTTGATTCTGCATCAGCATGACCTGACCCTGCGCCCGATCACCGGGCCTGATGAGCTGGACCTGTTCAACAGCTTGCCGTACGTCCTCAACGATGAGGTCGGTGGCGACTTGGCGGTCGGCCGCCGCCGCCCGGAATGGCTGTGGCTCGCCCTGCGTGGTGATCGCGTGGTGGCCCGGGCCGGATGGTGGTCGCGCGCGGGGGACCAGCACCCACTGCTGATGGACATCTTCGATATCGACGGCGACACCGGCGACGGCGTGCGGTTGCTGAAGACCGCGCTGCCCGCAGTGGTCCCCGCTGGCGTGACGCCCCCGGGATACGGCCGGTTCCTCCCCGCGGATTGGCGCGACCACCGGCACACCCGGCAGGCGGTCGGCGACCGGATGGGCGCACTCGAACGTGTGGGAGCAAAGCTGTTCGTCGAACGGCTGCGCCTGGAATGGCGGCCCGGTACGCCCGTTGCCGAACTCAGCGGGCGGCTCACCTTCCGGCCGGTTCGCAACCCGGGCGAGCTCATCGACCTCATGACATTGGTGCTGGACGGCACTCTCGACGCGCACAGCCGCGACGACCTGACCCGCATGACCCCCAGTCAGGCCGCACAGGAGCAGTACCACAACGAACTCGAGCGCTACGCCAGCCCGCACGAGTGGTGGCGGATCGCGACGCTACCGGACGGAGAACCGGTCGGGTTTGTGATCCTCGCGCACAACGGTTACAACCCGATCATCGCCTACCTCGGAGTGGTGCCGGCACATCGCGGGCATGGCTATGTTCACGACGTGCTTGCCGCGGGGACGAGCCTGCTTGCAGCGCAGAACGTACCGCGGATCCGGGCCGCCACCGACGTCGGTAACGCGCCAATGGCGGCGGCCTTCGCCCTGGCCGGCTACGTCACCTTCGAACGCCAGATCGACATGACCTGGCGATGATCACGCAGCGCTGGACCTGGACGCCGAGCGGGCAATCTGTGCAGGTGGGAAGATCGCGGTAACCGGCCGGGGTTTTCCTTGGCCTGCAGTTCGCACGCACAGGGTCATCCGGCGGCAAGGGAGGAAGCAATCGGCGTGGCTGGCACAACGGGCCTCACCAGGTTGCTGATAGCGATTGCGAACCTTGACCACAAGGCCGCTGTGGGTCTTCTCATCGCGGCACCGTCGCTGGCGACGGCCAGGCTGGCGCGACGCGATGAGTTCTTCCTCGCCGAGCGTCTCGCCCAGGTCTACGAAGGCGACACCGCGCTGCATGCTGCGGGGTTCAGTTACGACCCCGAGATGGCACGAGACCTGATCACGCGCGGCGCCGGCATTCGGGCCAGGAACCGGCGGGGCGCCGAACCGCTACACGCGGCGGTGATCGGCGCCCCCGGCTCGGCAAGCTGGAACCCGGCAGGCCAGCGGGATGTCATTCTCTATCTCATCGAGGCGGGCGCTGATCCCAACGCAGCCGCCGCCGGCGGTGTGACACCACTGCACCGGGCTGTCCGGAATCGTTGCTCGGCTGCTGTCGAGGCCCTCCTGCGCGCCGGTGCCGATCCTCGCCTCCCCAACGAGCGCGGCTCGACCGCATCCGACCTCGCTCACTGGGCAACCGGGCGCGGTGGCACGGGCTCCGCGGCGGCCAAGGCCGAACAACGAGTCATTATCGAACTGCTCGAGACCAGCACCGCCTGAGACACGATCCCGACCCGGACGCGTTCCGGCGAACTCCTGCGTGCTCCCCGGCCAGGAGGGGCACCCCCGCTCCTCCCGCGGCCGATTGCTAGCCGCGGATGAGGCCGAGGGAGCGGGCCCGGCTGACCGCCTCGTCCCGGCTGTGGACTCCGAGTCTCCTGTAGAGACGTGCCGCTCGCTCCTTGGCCGCTGACCGGGAGATGCCCAGCTTGTCGGCGATAACGGAGAAGGGGAGTGGTTTGGGGAGGTAGCGCAGAATCTGGGCCTCGGCCATGGTGATCGACGCCGCCCTGACCCGCTCCTCGGCTTCGCCGGTAGCTTCGATGGCGACCTCGTCGGCGGCGGCGATGGTGGCGAGGGATTCCGCCAGGGACGCGGCGGTCACCTCGTCGGCGGCGTGCACGGCAGCGGCGTCTTCGGCTACGGCGTCTTCGGCGGCCTGGCCGGCGGCGGCTACGATCAGGCCAGCCGTGGCCAGCGCCGTGACCGCCTCGTGCGCGGCTGCCTCCTCGACCAGCCCGGCGGCGATCAGCGCCCGGACGGCGTCGGCGGCAGCGGCGGACTGGATCCGCTCCGAATCGGCAACTGCCTCGGCCGCCTGAGCCCGTGCCGCTACCGCCGCGAGCAAGGCGTCGGCTTCATCGGCCTGGGCCTGGGCGATCACCTCAGCTGCTTCCTCCATGGCGGCGACCTCGGCTCCCACCACCAGCCCTGCCTCGGCGGTCAGGAAGCCCTCGCCGATCAGCATGCCGCCGGTCTCGGCGATTGCGCCAAACAGCGGCCCGGCCCAATGGTGCTCGACGAGCAGGAAGGCCATAGCGGTCCCCGGCTGAAGAGAATCGGCCAGAGCCCACGCATCGGCCGGGTCGAAGGCCGCTGGACCGTCAGCTGGCGCCGGCACTGCCGGACCGCCGTCCGCAACCGGAACAACTGCTGCCAAAAGCGAGCCGAAATCCTCGTCATCACCGATGGTCAGCCGCTCGATGGCGCCGTCCTGGCTCTTGGCAATGAAAAGCATGTCAAGCAGGCGAAGAACCCCCCGCCCGCGGAGACGGTCGACCTCTGCCAGGATCCGATCCTCGAAACCGGCGTCGCGACTGAAGCTCAACGCGATCACCTGTAGCGGTGCGGCCATCGTTACCCTCCCGTTTCGGCCCGTCGTGTCGCCGACGGTACCACCGAGCGGCCTCACCGGCTGCTGGTGCATCGGCGTCTCCCGGCAGGAGCTGGACCACTCCCGGGACGCGCCGTCCCGCCCACCGAATTGATATACCGCTAAACGGCGGTGCGCATCCTGGCGCAGTTCATGCCCGGCAGGTGGCTAGTGACGATCCGGACAGTCTTGGTGGCTTCCACGAACCGGGGTGCTTGCCGCCTCACCTACCCGTACGTGGGATGCTGCGGCCAGCCAGGCGGGGAATCTTCCCAGTCCTCCTGGCGTCCATACGGGGCGAGGTCGAGGATGTTGTTGACGAACAGGAGCCGGTCCACACCGCGGGCGGTGGTGCAGTAGGTCCGGTAGACGTCCTGGCCGTCGCGCAGGAACACGGTGAGCATGAAGCCGCCACCTGCGCCGCAGTCGTCGGCGAACGTCGTGCCGTGCGACGACACGAATGGCATGGTCCAGCCCATCCGCGCCTTGTAGGCCTCGATCTGGGCGAGCGGCATGTTGGACACTGTCGCCCAGCTGACCCCGTTGCTGGCCAGCGCCGCCAAATCGGCGACGTTGTTGGTGAAGTGGGTGCAGCCTGGGCAGTAGTCGTCGGGCCCGTTGTCCATGAACTGGTAGACGGCGAGTTGTTGCTGTCCGGCGAACAAGTCGAGCAGGGTTTTCGGACCTGCTGACGTGGCAAACACATACTTGCTGTTGTCGAACTTGACCATCGGGAGCCGGCGGCGGCGCGCGGCGAGCGCGTCCAGCGCGCGAGTGGCCTCCTTCTCGGCCTTGAGCAACTCGTCGCGGTCCTGCTGCCACCGCTCGGCTGAAACGATCTCCGGAATATTGGTCATCTCTCACTCCTTTGCGATCGCCGGCGATCCGGCGGTTGAAAGCACTTTGGACCAGCGGCGCCGCCTCTTGGGCGGGAGTTGCTCGTACAGTGTCAGACGCCTCGGCGCAACCGAACTCATCGGTGCGGCCCCCAGTCGTCCCCGGCCATGCTTCCGTCCACGACCGGGAGGCCCACAGGCTGTACGGTCGCGTCGTGATGAGGTCGCGCTTCGTCGTGCAGCTTCATGACGCGACGACGCTGCATTTCGACTTGCGGATCCAAGCTGGCGAGGTCCTGCGCTCATGGGCTGTGCCCAAGGGCCCCTCGCTTGATCCCGGGGTCCGGCGCCTTGCCGTGCCGGTCGAGGATCATGACCTGTCAGCGGGTGATTTCGAGGGCGTTCATGAGGGACAGTCGCGCGGCAGCGGCGCCGTGATCATCTGGGATGAGGGCACCGCCGAGATTGTGCGCGATGAGCCCGATCATCTGTCCTTCACCCTGAATGGGCGCAAGCTCTCCGGCCGGTTCGGCCTGACCCGCACCGGCGAGCACCGCTGGATCCTCGTCAAAGTCCGCGATCAGCACGCGCAAGCAGGCTCAGACATCGTCGCCGAGCGTCCCGCGAGCGTGCGCAGCGGTAAGACCTGGCAAGACCTGGTCAACCAGCAAACCCCAGACGGCGAGCATTGACGGATAACACCGGTGACGCTCCTCGGCCAGATCCTCCCGGGCTGGCGGCGGCAATAGAGGATGCCCTTGGAGGGCATGACGGCGGGGTTCTGAGCCCGCGTGTCAGCAGGAGTCTGATGCTGTCAAAGCTTCACGGCAACTGTCAGGGGCCGGTGCCGCAGCCATTATGCGGTGGACGCCGTCGGTGATACTGCTGGGGCATGAAGGCCGTGGTGTACGCGCGGTACGGACCACCCGAGGTGTTGCGGCTCGAGGACGTCGAGCGGCCTCGCCCCAAAAGACGACCAAGTCCTGATCAAGGTGTGTGCAGTCTCTGTCAACGCATCCGACTGGGAGACGCTGCGGGGCAAGCCACTGTATGAGCGCATCCGCGGGCCGGTGCGGCCGCGTTTCAGGATCTTGGG
This sequence comes from Streptosporangiaceae bacterium, assembly GCA_036522155.1. Lineage (GTDB taxonomy): Bacteria > Actinomycetota > Actinomycetes > Streptosporangiales > Streptosporangiaceae > UBA9676. The sequence goes on along the minus strand of DATDGI010000209.1, from coordinate 19,488 downwards.
ATCCGACGTCGCCGGGCGGGTCGAGGCCATCGGCCGGACAGTCACGCGGTTCCGGCCCGGCGATGAGGTCTTCGGCGACAACCTGGCCCTGATGGGCGGCTTCGCCGAGTATGTGTGCGGGCGGGAGCAGGCGTTGGCGGCCAAGCCGGCCGGCGTGTCCTTCGAGGAGGCGGCGGCCATCCCACAGGCAGGCGTCATCGCCCTGCAGGGGATACGGCGCAAGGGACGTGTCCAGCGCGGGCAGAAGGTGCTGGTCAACGGCGCCGGCGGGGGTGCGGGCATGTTCGCCGTGCAGCTTGCCAAGCTGGCCGGCGTCCAGGTGACAGGAGTCGATAACGCCGGAAAGCTCGATTTCGTGCGCTCGCTCGGCGCGGACCTGGTCGTCGACTACACCCGTACGGACTTCACCAGGACCGGCGAACAGTACGACCTCGTGCTCGATCTGGCCGCGCATCGTTCGGTGTTCGACTACCGGCGCGCCCTAGCGGCGAACGGGCGCTACCTCTACGTTGGCGGGTCTGTCCCGACGCTGCTGCAGGTGCTGCTCGCAGGACCGCTGATCGGACGCAAGGCGGGCAAGAAGATACGCCTCCTAGCCATCCAGCCCAACCCACAGGACCTGGTTACCGTCGCCGGACTCTGCCAAGCGGGCACCATCGTGCCGGTCATCGACCGGCTGTTCTCACTCAGCGAGGTCCCGCAGGCACTGCGATACCTGGGCGAAGGGCGGGCCAAGGGCAAGCTGGTCATCACGTCGACTGACGTCGACCAGGATGATCACACCGAAGCACCGTAGATCTCGGCGAAGTGGGTGGTGGTGCTGGCTCGGCCGGTCGGCGTTGCCGGCGTGTGACATGGTGTCTGCGTGGGTGAGGACCTGTGGGATGCCTACGACAGGATGGGCCTGAGCTTTCAGCAGCGTGCGGCGGACAGTGCGTACAACGCGCATTACGACCGGCCGGCGGTGCTGGCCGCGCTAGGGCTCGTCGCCGGGCGGCAGGTCTTGGACGCAGCCTGCGGCCCCGGCCTGTACCTGCGTGAACTACTGGGGCGAGGGGCCGAAGTCACCGCCTTTGATGCGAGCCCGGTGATGGTGAGCTTGGCCAGGCAGCGGACAGCAGGCCGGGTGCGAATCGACCAGGCGGCGCTCGGGGAGCCGCTGCCCTACCGCGATGGCGCCTTCGACCTCATCGTCTGCGCGCTGGCCATTCACTACGCCAGCGACCGCGCGGCCGCATTCGCCGAGTTCTGCCGCGTCCTGCGGCCCGGCGGGGCAGCTGTGGTATCCACGCAGCACCCGGTGATGGATTGGCTGCGCACAGGCGGCTCCTACTTCCAAACCACCCTGGAGACCGACATCTGGCCTACCCCATCGGGAGACCAGCCAGTGCGCTTTTGGCGTGAACCGCTGTCAGCTCTGTGCACGGCTGCTACCGATGCTGGATTCCTCATCGAAAAACTGATCGAGCCGGTCCCGCCGAAACAATGCGCGACCGCTACCCGAAGACTACGAGAAGCTGAGCAAGCAACCAGGATTTCTGATCCTGCGCCTTCTCAAGCCAACCAGACCGGATCCCAGCCCTCCGAGCTGATCGGGTGCCGCTGCCGTCGCGTCCCCGGCAACGCACGCAACGCTTGCTCATGCTGCGGTCAGGATGCGCCGGTCACCCGGGCGGGGCGCCGCCGAAGCCGATCTCGTTGCCGTCAGGGTCGCGGTAGACCACCTTGCGCCGGCCCTCAGCGACGCTCATTCGGGCCGCAGGTCGTCGCGCCGGGCCAGTTCCTGGCATACCTGGCGCGCCGGCACGTCGGCTCGTTCAGCGGCGGCGCGGATGTAGGCGACCGCCGCGTACAGGGCGTACTGCCAGAAGTCGTCGGTCTGCCACCAGGCGACCTCGTCAAGCAAGTCCGGCTCGGTTCCGCCACGGAGCGCCGCTGCTGCCAGGATCGCGAACTGGAGCTTGTTGTTCTGCCGGCCGCGGAAGGCGCACTCGGGTAGGAACCGTTCCCGCATCTGTTCCAAGGCCAGCGGGTCGGCGCGGCTGGCCTCGCACCAGTCCAGCGCGTCGGCGGCGACATGGAGGAAGACCTCGCCGGGGAAGGTGTTGTTGCGGGGATGCAGGGGCACTAGCTCGCCCACCAGCTCGGCCACCTCAGTATCCCGGGCCAGCCCGCCGAGCAGGATCCGGCGGGCGGTGGCCGCGTCCTGGGGCGCGGGCAGTTTCCTGGCAGGCATACCCAGACGGTAGGGCAGAACTGGGCCGGCCGTTTGGCCTTCGGGACGGTGGCATGGCGGGCAGCGGCCACGTCCTGGCCGGCGCTCTGGGCGCCGCATCCCTATGATCGGCTGGTGGTCCTGCGGTGCACAAAGAAGCTGCTGGCTGTCCTCGGCGCGGGCCGCGTCGCCGAGCCCGGGCCCGTGCCAGATGCCGGGGACTGGTACGCCAACCTGCTCTGGTTTGACCGGCGCAAGTGCCTGCTGCTCACTCACGCTGCCACTCTGTTTTCGATCTTCGAGCCCGGCGTGCGGGCAGCGGACCTGCGCGCAACCCACCGTCTGGTCACCGGGCTGGTCGAGCGGGAACTGCGCCGCGAGGGCCTGCCGCCTGCAACGTTCGGCAACCTGCGCTCGCAGGAGCTGATCTTGGCCAAGACCGCGGACCGCAGCGTGCTGGGGTGCATGAACGACATGGCGTTCCTCTGTGAGGTGGCCATCAGCGATGCTGGTGGCCTGGCACATCTTGACCTCGGCGAGCTGAACCAGGAGCTGCACCGCAACATCAACAGCTCTCGCGGCTACCGGCCCCCGGTTGAGCTCGCCGCCCGACAGCTTGAGGGTGGGCATTCAGGCGGGCCAGAACCAGGCCATCAGCAGACGTCATCCAGCTAACTCCGCGCTTGGAGCAGAACTCCAGCCAGGCCGGCATCACGTTCTGTGGCTGAACACCGCCCAACGGGATCCCGTAGCCGCTGATCGGTGCGGTCATCCGAGGCCTGACGACGTCACGCTCGTTCGCCGCAGAGCCGGATGATCTGTGCCCGGGAGCCGTCGTGCGCTGCCGGGCCCTTCTGGCGCCCGCTTGGGCTGGTGGGTATACAGCGGCGGGGGGCCGAGGGCGAGGAGAATGCTGGTCGTGATGGCGGGACCTCCTGAGCAGCTGCTAGCCGCTTTCGATGTCGATCATCGAGATCTCCGGCCGCTTCGCGGCGGTCAGGGGACAGCATGGGGCGCAGGCTCATTGGTCTTCAAGCCGCTGGACATGACCCCCGAGGCGCTGGTGTGGCAGGAACAGGTCCTGGGCGGCATCGGCGAGGACGGGTTCCGCCTTGCCCGGCCGGTTCGTGCCCGCGACGGTCGGCTTGCCGTAGCCGGCTGGAGCGCCTGGCAGCGAGTCGTCGGGGAATACATGCCGCGGCGGTGGGCCGAGATCTGCGCCGTGGGGGAGCGGTTCCATCGGGCCACCGCCGGCATCCCGGTGCCCGGCTGGCACCGTCGGCGCAGCGACCCGTTCGCCCGGGCTGACCAAGCCGCGTGGGACGGCGCTGTCCTCAGCGAGTTCACCACGCTGGGTCCTGTCGCCCGGCTGGCAGGGCAGCTGCGCCCGGTCGGTGGGCGAGCCCAGCTGATCCACGGTGACCTGTCTGGCAACGTGCTGTTCCATCTGGATCTGCCGCCGGCGATCATCGACCTGTCGCCGTATTGGCGTCCTGCCCTGTTTGCCACCGCCATCGTGGTCATCGACGCCATGATCTGGGAAGGCGCGGACCGCTCGGTGCTGCCGGTCATCGACGGCCGCCCGGATGCCTATCAGTACCTGCTGCGCGCCGCCATTTTCCGTGTCGTCATGGACCACCTGTGCAACCCGCGGCGCGCCACCCCGCCCTCATGGTGGCCTTCCCTGCTGGGGGCCGTCGCCGAGTTGCGCGACCTTGCCGGGTCGGCGGGCCGTCGCGCCTGACCCATCCCGGGCGACCGGTTGCGCGGCGGCGGGCGGGTTCAGTCTTCCCGCAGAGCATTTCTGCTGGTTTCGCGGATTGTGTTTGCAGGCTTCGTCCAGCTTCATTGCAGAGCGCGGCAATCTCCGTATTTCACGATGAGGGCAAGGATCGGTTCACCAGATACAGGATGAACCGCTTCCCGCGGCAGGTCCCGGCCGCCCGTCTTCAGATCAGTAGCATCCATGACAGGAGTCCAGAGAAGTGGCTTCCCGCAAGCTCACCATGTCCATCGCGGCCGGAGCCGCGGCCATCGCGATCGGGGGTGGGTCCTACGCGATTGTCAGCGCCGCCTCCGGCAGCGCCCCGGCCAGTGCATCAACCAGTGCTAGCAGCAGCCCCGCCAGCGGCCCGCGAACCGGCGGCGGGGCATCCAACGCCCGGTCCGGGCCGGCCGCAGGCGGAACCGAGGGCACGGTCAGCAGCGTGTCCCCGTCCGGGTTCACCCTGACAACATCAGCGGGCCAGAAAGTGACGATCACCGAGGCGTCCGCCACGACGTACCAACGGGGCACGAGCCCGGCCTCAGCAAGTGCGATCGCCAAGGGCGAACCCGTCCTCGTCCTGGGCACGACCGAAAATACGACCATCGCGGCCGCGCAGGTCATCGTGCATCCGGCCGCACTGGCGGCGGCTACGGCGGCTCAGGTCGTCCCCTTCCAGCGCGGTGCGGCTTCTACATCGAAGCAGGCTGGCCAGATCCCGGCGAGCTACAGCCAGGGATCAGGGACGATCGTCAGCGGAACCGCCGTCGGCAAAGCGACCGAAGCGGCACTGGCCGCCTACCCCGGTGGCATTGTCGACCGCGTGGTGCAGCTGAGCAACGGCGGGTATGAGGTCCACAACATCGGCGTCAACTGGCCGCACCACATCTTCGTCAACCAGCATTTCAAGGTCGTCGGTGCCGACTAGACGCACCCGCCCATTCCCCGCTAGTGGGGCCCAGTCCCGGGCCTGGCGGCGGCGCTCGTGATGCGTACAGATCAGGTATTCCGGCGCTGTCTGGCAGACTTCGGTCTCATGGCCGACGCCTATGAGACCCTCGCCGCCGACTATGACTGGCTGTTCGACGACGACGCGCTTGCTGACGGAGGCGCGATCAACCAGCCCGCGGCGGCACGCCTGCTGCAGCGGATCAGCCGCACAAGCGCGGTGCTGGACGCGGCCTGCGGCACGGGCATCGATGCGGCGGTGCTCGCGCGCCGGGGTTTCACCGTGTGGGCGGCCGATGGAAGCGACGCGATGGCCGAGGTTGCGGCTGCCCGGTTCCGGCGAGAGCGGCTGGCGATTCCGCTGTTGCGCAGTAGGTGGTCGGATCTTCCCGCGGCCACCGGTGAACGATTTGATGTGGTGCTGTGTACCGGGAATGCACTGGTACACGCCACCGGTCGCGACGCGATGGTTCAGGCGCTTACCGGGCTACGGCGGATGGCCCGTCACGGGGGACATGTGGTGGTTGATTCCCGTAACTGGGAGAAGCTTCATGCCGAGCGCCGGATCGTCCAGATAGCCGACCGGGTGGTGACTCGCGGGGGGCGACGATGCTTGGTGTTCTATGCCTGGGAGATACCGGACCGCCTCGGCGACGAGCACATCGCCCATCTGCTGTTCGTCTTCGACAACGACGGCCAGATTGAGCCGCACGAACATGTAATCACGTTCCGTCCCTTCACGATCGGCGAGCTGCGCGCACGGCTTGAACTCGCGGGATTGAGGGAAGTCGACACCGACTTCGACGCTTCCCGTGACCGCTACGCCGTGGTCACAGTAACGACCTAACGCGCTGACCAAATGGATCGTCACCAACGCGGCCCGGCAGGGCGGCAAGACCGGCGGGCCGGTACCCCTGAGCGGTGATCACGCTGATTTGGGACAGTATCTGAGGTAGACAGCACCGTTTGCGAACCGCTGCGTGTCCAGCAGTTCCAGATCGGAGCGAACGCCGTTGGGGAGTGCTCGCTTGCCGCCCCCGACGACAACGGGAACCAGGAACAGCTGCAGCTCGTCGACCAGCCCGGCCTTGATGGCCTGCCCGGCCAGGTCCGCACCCCCCACGGCCATGTCGTGCTCGGTGGCCGACTTCAGGTGCCGGATCATGCCGGGGTCGAAGTTCGGTTCGATCCGTGTCCTGGCGCCCGTCACTGATTTGAGTGTCTTTGAGAACACGATCTTGTCGGCTGCCTGCCAGATGCCGGTGAACTCCCGGGCGAAAGGCGGCTGGCCGGGCACCGCGTGGGCGGTCTCCCAGTAGAGCATCGTCTGGTACATCCGGCGCCCGTACAGGTAGGTGCCGACCGGCCGCTGCAGGTCGTTGATGAAGGAGTGCAGCTCTTCGCCGGGTGCCGCCCAGTCGAAGCTGCCTGCGGCGTCCTCGGTGTAGCCGTCCGCCGAGGCGATCGCCGAGTAGATCAGCTTGGCCATCAGGACTCCCCGCCCATCACTTCTTCACGCGCCAGTCGATGAACGTCGAACGGGGACTGGCGCACTTCGAGGTGCGAGCACCTTGTGCCCATCGGCTCTCCCCTGGCAGTCAGGCCGCCGCGGCGGCGTGATGTATCAGACAGACGGCGGGCCTGGGCCGACATTACCGCCCGGGAGCAGACCGGAAACGATGGCGCCGGGAGCTGGTGCGCCATATCCACCGGCCGGCCAGCAGTTAGCCGAAGTGACCCCAGTGCGTGGCGATGATGAGAAGTACACCCGCGAGCGCGAGCGCGATACCTGCGACGATCGTCCGGGCGGTGGCCAACCTGAACGCCGGGACTTGCGCCGCGGCAAGCCAGACCCCAGCGAACAAGATGAGCAGGAATCCGATTTCCGCCAGGCGCAGGCCCGTGTGACGCGCCAGAGCGACGAAATGCATGAGTGGCATTCTTCCTGCCCGCTACACCAGTGTCGAGACAGGCGGAGGCGGAGCAAGCCGCCTGCTGCGGGCATGGGATCGGCGTTCCCGATCAGGTTCCTGGAGGCCAGGGGCGGGCCGCCAGGACTGCCAGATGCAGCGATACGAGCGTTTCTTCTAGCTCGGGTAGAGCGCCAGTCCAGCCCGCGCGGACCATGGATCGCACGAGTTCGTCCGTGGCACCGGCGAGGGCGAGATACGCCTCAGGAGGAACGGACGGCCATTCCGGGTGATGCTCTCGCGCACGCTGGTGCCATTTCTGGTTCAGATCAGCGAACAGGCCGGTACCGGCATCGAGCCGGTCCACCGCGCGCGGGCCCGCCGTCGGCATGTGAATATAGAAGACCCTTGCGAACGCCGGCTCGCCGGCGAGAAACGCGAGGTACGCCCTGCACGCGACCCGGAGTATCTCCTCGTCGCAGGCCTCGGCAGGCAGCGCACGCGTCGCGGACACCACCTGGGCGATCATGAGATCCCGGCCTTCGGCGGTCGCGGCCAGGAAGCAGTCCTCCTTGTCCGCGAAGTGGGCATAGAAGGCTGCCCGGGACACCCTGGCCCGCCGCACGATGTCGGCAACAGTGACGGCCAGATAGCCCGATTCCGAAACCGCGGCGATCACCGACCGCAGCAGCCGTTCCCGCTGCGACGCGCGCACGGCCGACAGCGGCAGGCGGCTCCTGCCGCGGGGAAGACCAGGCTTTCCCTCGTGCGTCCTCGCGAGCGTCCCCGCTTGCCCGGTGTCGGTCACGCGCATACAGTAGCTGACGTAGGCCTAAAGTACTGATTCGTACTTATGGTGAAGATCCCCGTTAGGGTACGCAGGCATTCGCGAGAGCACCTGCCATAGCGCGGGGAACGCGTCCTGTTCAGCCGCATGGAAGACGTCAAGCGCAGCGGCGGGAAGAGGCGATGGCAGCGATGACGGACCTGCTGGGCGAGAGGCTCGTCATGATTCCTGCGGGCGCCCCGTGGTTCGCGTGACCGGCCTACCAGCAGAGCTGAGCGGGCTGGCGGCCGAGTTCCCTGGCTACGAGTTCGCTACGCAGCAGACCTGGGGCGGCATCTCCATCATCGCCAGACGCCACGGGGGCTGTGCACGGCCAGGCTTGTACGCCGTTGTCACCGACGACCCGGACGAGATGCGCCGCGCGCTCCTTGAGCATGAGCGGACCAGTCACCAGGGTGACAGTCGGTGTCAGCCGTGAAGGGAGACTTTCATGTTCAAGACTTGGACCGGATGGCGGGCGCGTACCCGGCTAGCGGTAGCCGGAGTCACCTTCGGTGCCCTCGTCGCGGCCGCGCCCGCTGTTAGCGCGAGCACCCTCGGCGGGCAGGCGGCCGCCAGCGCCAGCGGGCCGTTAGTGGGCACCGCCAATGGGGCAGTTCGTGGCCTGGCAAACGGGGCGGTCGATGAATTTCTCGGCATCCCGTATGCCGCGCCACCTGTCGGCGCGCTGCGCTGGCAGCCGCCACAACCGGCCGCCAGCTGGCCTGGCGTGCGCGACGCGACCCAGTTCGCGCCGCACTGCCCGCAGCTTCCGACGCCCTTCGGCCAGGCCAGCATGTCGGAGGATTGCCTGTTCCTGAACGTCTTCACGCCCAGCCACCGGCGGGCCGGTTCACATTTCCCCGTCATGGTGTGGATCCACGGTGGTGCGCTGGTGACCGGCGAAAGCAATGACTACAACCCCACAGCGCTGGTGGAAGACGGCGTAACCGTGGTCACCGTCAACTACCGGCTCGGTGCGCTCGGCTTCCTGGCGCACCCGGCACTGGCCGACGCGGACGGCCAGTCGGGCGACTACGGCCTCATGGACCAGCAGGCCGCCTTGCGCTGGGTCCAGCGCAACATCGCCAGCTTCGGCGGCAACCGGCACAACATCACCATCTTCGGTGAGTCCGCGGGCGGCCTGTCCACCCTGTCACAGGTTGCATCGCCGCAGGCCAGGGGATTGTTCGAAAGGGCGATCGTCGAGAGCGGGCCCTACAACCTCACGCAGGCATCGCTCTCGGGCGCCGAGGCAGCCGGTGAGGCATTCGCGGCCACGGCGGGATGCGCCAGCCAGACCGCGGCCTGCCTGCGGAGCCTGCCCGTCTCGGCCATCCTGGCCAATCAGAACGCGGCCGGCTACACGCCGAACATCAACAGCGAGGTGCTGCCGGAGACGCTGAAGACCGCTTTCGCCACCGGCAACTTCAACCGCGTCCCGATCATCAACGGCACGAACCACGATGAATGGCGGCTGTTCGTCGCGCTCAGCGAACTGGCGGGCAACCCGGTCACGGCATCGAACTACCAGAGCATGATCTCCTCCACGCTGGGGGTCTCCCCGGCGGTGGCGGTAGTCATCGCGGCTAAGTACCCGCTGAGCGCCTTCCCCAGCCCATCCATCGCCCTCGGCGCAGTCGGCACCGACGCCATTTTCGCGTGCCCCGCGCTGACCATCGATCAGTCCGTCTCGCACTTCGTGCCGACCTTCGCCTACGAGTTCAACGATGAGAACGCACCGGAGAACTTCCTTCCCCCGGTCAGCTTCCCCTACGGCGCGGCCCACGCGTCCGAGATCCAGTACGTGATGGATCTGCCGACGGCCGCCTTCCCAGGGACGCTCTCGGTCCAGCAGCAGCAGCTAGCGACGATCATGAAGGGGTACTGGGCGAACTTTGCCAAGCGCGGATTCCCCTCCTCATTCGGCACCCCGTTCTGGCCGCTCTTCAACAACCTCACCCAGAAGATGCAGTCGCTGGCGCCACCCACACCGCAGACCGAGACTGACTTCGCGAACACGCACAACTGCGCGTTCTGGACCGCCCTGGAAGCGGGCTAACGACCGGCGCACACAACAGCCTCACCGCTACGGGTTGATGCCCATAAGTCTGCTAGCGAATGTCTGCCGCCTTCGATCACGGGCCGCATACGGCGACAAGCGCCATCAGGCCGACCGAGAGCCGCCGCCCCTTAAGTCGCGGCAATCCATTGCCTCCTATAGATCGGTGAGGCGACAGCGTTTCACACGTCCAGAGCTACGGTCTGGCTGGGCCGTTTGCGCAGGCCGGCGCCGACTGCAAGACCGATTTATGCGGGCGCAGCCCGTGCGCAGGTCGGCTGTCCTGGGCTGGCACGTGTAGCGTCTGGACCGCTGACCCTTCACGATCACGATAGGCGGGTGAGTGTGAAATGAGTGCGTTCTCTGACGCTGAACTGACCTACCTGGCCGAGGGCAAACTCGGCCGGCTCGCGACCATCGACGGAGCCGGGATGCCGCATGTCGTTCCCCTCGGCTGGCGCTACAACCCCGAGCTGGACACGATCGACATCGGCGGCCGGGACTTCGGCCGTAGCCGGAAGTTTCACAACGTGCAGCACAACCCGAACGTCGCCCTGGTGATCGATGACGTGCTGCCACCGTGGCGGCCCCGGTGCGTGATGATTCGCGGCACCGGCGAGGCTCTCGCGGAGGCGACCGGGCCGGACGGCGAGTCGGCCGGACCCATCATCCGGCTGCATCCCTCCGAAGTGATCAGCTGGGGGATGGAGTTCGCCGGGGAATAGTCATCAGCCACCGGGCTAGTCCAGCAAGGACAGCAGGAAGAGGCGGGCGCGACCAGCCGGTGTCAGGGCGCGAGTACTCCGCGCGACGGCGCTACACAAGTAATAAGAAACTAGCAACCTGTTTCTAGAATGTGATAGTCTTGCGCTATGGAGGGCTGGAGCTTCTTGACCAATCACGGCCGGGTTCTGCTGTGCATCGCACATGACCCGGGCGTGCGGCTGCGCGACATCGCGGCCAGGGTGGGCATCACCGAGCGTACCGCGTACGGCATTGTCGCTGACCTGACCACGGCCGGCTACACCGTCAAGCAGAAAGACGGCCGCCGCAACCGCTACCAGATCCAGACCCACATGCCGCTGCCCGAACCCACCAGCCAGCAACTCGCCATCGGAGAAGTCCTCGCCCTCCTCGTGGGCGCCAGCGCAGAGCAGCAGCCGTCGACCGGAGGAAACCAGCCCGAGGCCACCACGGCGGCACCCACGGCTGAGACTGCGAGCCGAGGTCACTGAGCCGAAGACCTGCCCAGGCGAACCTCGAGATTGTCACGTCCTCCATCGCCTGATGGAAACCAGTGCCGGTCCGCAGCTCAGCCTGTTGCAGGCCAGGGGCCTGCGCACCCAGTGACCCGGAAGACGCGGCTTGGCCGGGCCACAGGCGAGGCCGCCGCCTATGGCCGTCCAGCTAGCTCCGCCTCCGCGGTGATCTCGGGAACCTTGATGTCGGGTGCCTGCACCGGCGGTATAACGATCGCCTGCACCGGTGGTATGTCCTCGAGCACGGCAGTGGACGGACGGTCCTCGATGGCGGCCTCGGCCTTTGCTGCCTCGGCGTCGCCGACGTCCGCGAGCGACGGTGGAAGCCCGGCAGCTGGCCCGGCGGGTGCCATCCGGTCGAAGAACCGCAGCAGCTCCACCGGTACCGGCATGACCAGCGTGCTGTTCTTCTCTCCGGCCACCTCAACCACGGTCTGCAGCAGCCGCAGCTGCAGCGCCGCCGGGTCGCGGGCCATCACGTTGGCTGCCATGGCCAGCCGCTTGGAGGCCTGGTACTCACCGTCGGCGGTGATGATCCGGGCCCGGCGCTCCCGTTCCGCCTCGGCCTGCCGGGACATGGACCGCTTCATGCTCTCGGGCAGCGAGACATCCTTGATCTCCACCCGCTCGACCCGGATGCCCCACGGGCCCTCGGTCGGCTCATCGATGATGCGGCGCAGTTCCCGGTTGACCGAGTCCCGCTCGGAGAGCAGCTGGTCCATCTCGGACTGGCCGATGATCGAGCGCAGCGACGTCTGCGCCTGCTGGGAGATCGCGAACAGGTAGTTCTGCACGTTCACCGTGGCCTTGATGGGGTCCACGACCCGGAAATAGACCACCGCATCCACCCGCACGGTCACGTTGTCTTTGGTGATGCCGTCCTGGGCCGGCACCGCCATCGCGATGATCTGCATATTGACCTTCTGTATCCGGTCGCCTACCGGCCTGATCATCGTCAGGCCCGCGCCCCGCGGCGGCGACTGGATCTTGCCGAACCTGAACACGATGCCTTGCTCGAACTGCTGCACCACCCGCACCGAACGGGCAACCGCCACCACCGCGAACACGGCAAGTAGCGCAACAATGATCACGATAATTTCAATCATCGCCAACAGCCCCTTTCAAGCGGCTCACCTCTCACGCCCGAACCCGGTAACGAATCTCCAGCGGCCGGAAGGTTCATTTGGCGGTGAAGATGTTTCATCCGCCACCCGCAGCCGCCAGGCCAGGGATCTGGCCCGGGGCTCGGGTGGGCACTGACGGCCTCCGCCGGACGCGCGGCGCTGCGAGCGCCATAACACAGCCCTGACTATGTCCGGGCCGCGCCATGCGCTCCTTCGGTAGCCCCGAGTAGCTGGCCGCCCCTCGGCGGCTGAAGTCCGGTGCCTGTCTTGCACGATACGCTCACACCTGAAAACTAGCAAATTATTTCCAGAATTGGCTAGCACGCTTGAACGGCGCGGTGAACCTGCTCAGCGCAGCCAGTGATCATGCAGCGTCATCGGCATGCAATGCGATCCTGGTTAACCTCGAAGAGCCTAAGCAGCTGGTCGGCCGAGGTGTGTCTCATACGCTGCCAGGCCCGCCCTCATCGTGTAGGGCCCGCGGATCCGCTGAAGCCGGGGCGAGATCTCGCAGTAATCCAGGTAAGGGTGGTCGCCGCACTCGGCGCAGATGAGCTCAAACGCACCGGTGTAGCCGCCCTCCGCCCGGCCCTCCACGATGCGGGCCGGCTGGCGCCGAAGGCTGGCCGTATAACCATGGCCCAGCTGGCCAGTAAGAGGGAGTGTCATGACACCCCGGTCGTGGATGCGCGGCCACGGGTCACGGGGATCGTGCGGGCCGCACGGTAGCCGAATGCGATCCGAACGATCAGCCAAGCCAATATCGGTTACGGCGTCCAGGTCTGCACCAGTCACTGAAAGCCCCCAAGGCCAGCGGTTCATACCACTGCCAGGGTCTGGAGCAGCGCCCGATATCGAGTTATCACAGCACGTCAGTTCTATCGCAAATGCTCATGAGCCACGGGCTGAACAGCCGGCAAGGTCTCGGCATCTGGTAGCGGTTACGGCGGCCGTCTTCCGCTCGACGATGTAGCCGGCGGAGGTCAGGCCGGTGACGATCCTGTACGCGCTGCGCTCGGTGATACCCACGCTGGCCACCTCGTGCCGGGCTGAAACCATCACAGACTCTAGAAATATATTGCTAGTTTCCTATTGCCTATGTATGCTGACGAATAGGCACCAGGGACCAGCTGCCGACGGCGGCTAGCTACCCCGGGGTCAACATAGGGAGCAGGCCATGATCCTCATCGGCCTGATCATCTTCATCGCCGTGCTCATCGTGCTTGCGGTGCCGCGCATCTGGCGGAGGCTATCCATGCCCGCGGCGGGCCGCGAGGCAGGATTGCGGGCCGCAGCTGAACAGAAGCGGTGACAGCATGAACGACTTCACCTCCTGCGACCTCGAGGCTGTCGACAGGCTCGCCCTGGCCCGGCTCGACGACGACGGCGCGCCGCCAGCGATGACCCGGCCACAGGTCAGCGACAGCCACGAGCGGGACGCGATCCGCCCGGGTCGCATCGGGCAGCTGGCCGCCAGCCAGGCAGGGACCGCGGCAATCGCGTCCGGCGAGGTGGCCGAACAGACGCCCGCGCTGCTCGGTGTCGGTTAGCGCCCGCACACGGCCCGCCGGCCGCCGGGCAGAGGGCGGGACGGCACCACAGGCGCACCACACGTATTCACCTATTCGCGAGAGAAGGAAAACGTCATGCCCGAACCATCAGCACCAGATCCCGGCATCACCCGTACTCTGCCGCCCCCCTCCGCCAACGGCTCCGCCCGGCCGCCGCCAGCACCTCAGCGCCGGCGGAGGCCCACTCGGATCGCCAGCATCCGCATAGGGCTGATCGCTGGTGTAGGAGCCCTCATCCTGCTAGTGATCTTCATCATCCAGAACACCCACACCGTGCACATCAGCTTCCTCGGCGCGCACGCAAGCCTGTCCCTCGCGGTCGCCTTGCTGATCGCCGCCATCGCAGGCGCGCTGGTGATGGCAGCCGCGGGAACCGCGAGGATCACCCAGCTGCGCCGCAGCATGCGCCGGACTAGGAAACGCGCCAACCCAGGTGGCCAGGCACATCTGCCCGCAAGCACCGCCCGCCGCGACGGGCCGGCCGGCCCGGCAGGCCGACAGGCCAAGCCCGAGTTGTGAGGCAGCCCACGGCAAAATCTGCCCAATGAGGCCGCTCGTGGCGAGGCCGTGGCCACCGTGAACCGGACCTGGACCGCCTCCATCCGCCGCGCGGCACCCTGAGTGCTCCTTCCACGATCCTGGCCGGGCTGCTATCGCCGCGAGTCAGCTTTGACCCGGCGCTGAACCGGCACGACGCGGTCGACGGAGGCTGATGGCCACAATCCCGGAACGGATCGACTGGTTCACCACCATTCCCCGCGACACGGTCAGCGTGACCGCCGCCGGCGAGGAACTGATCTCGTTGCCAGTGGTTCCCCGGGGCCTGCTGCCGGCCGGAACTGGCAGGCAAGCCGCTTCGCACACCGGACCTGCTCCGGCCCGATACGACAGCGGCCCCGCCGAGGCGTGAGAGCGCCCGGCGGGGCCTGGATCCCATCCTCCCGCCAAACCGGAAGCACGAGACCATGCGAGACACCGTAGACCAGGTGGCATCCGCGCCGCGAACCCTGGTGCGATCATCAGGAACGCGCCGCGGTGGGCGGCAACTGCCTGGCCGACAGCCCAGTGTGTGCGCGTTCAGCGGCACCAGCGGGTGGCGACGGGCCGTACCGCCGGATCGGTGCTGATTGACAACTGTCCCGCACCGCGGTGAGTCTCGGCGGGGGTAGTCGTCTCGCGGTCGGAGGAGGTGCCGGTGAACGGTTTCGCATTTGCGTACGAGGGCTTCGATCCGGCCGGCGAGGGGCTGCGTGAGGCGCTGACCTCCACGGGCAACGGTTTCCTATGCGCGCGGGGCGCCGCGGAGTGGGAGGACGACGACGGCGTGCACTACCCAGGCACATACGCACACGGTGTCTACAACCGCGAGACGACGATCCTCGGCGGTCGTCCCGTGCTCAACGAGGACCTGGTGAACCTGCCGAACTGGCTGGTGCTCAAGCTGCGCATCGAGGGTGGGGATGCCTTCCGGCTCGGCGACGTGGAACTGCTCGGCTATCGCCACGAGTTCGACATCCGCAACGCGATGGTCATCCGCGAGTTGCGCTTCCGCGACCGCGTCGGCCGTGAGACGACGCTGCGCAGCCGGCGGTTCGTGAGCATGGCCGACGTGCACCACGGCGGCATCGAGTGGACGCTCACACCGGAGAACTGGTCAGGCCGCGTCGAGGTCGTCTCCGCGCTCGATGGCCGCGTCGCCAACAACGGCGTGGCCCGCTACGGGCAGCTGGAGGGCCGGCACCTGGATCCGGTGGGCCCGAGGACGTTTGGGTCCGAGGTGATCGCGTTGAAGGTCCAGACGCGGCAATCGAACCTCTATATCAGTCAGGCGGCGCGCACCCGCGTCTTCGATGGCCGCGGACCGCTTGCCGTCGAACGCGGTCTCTACCAAATGGAGGACTACATCCAGCAGGTTCTTGCGTTCAACGTCGGGAAGGGGGCCGCGGTGCGGGTCGAGAAGATGGTGGCCTTCTACACGTCGCGTGACCGCGCTATCAGCGACACGCTGGTCAAGGCCGGGAAGTCGGCGCAGCGGTACGCCGACTTCGGCGAGGCGTTCGAGCGCCACGCCTCGGCCTGGGACGAGCTATGGCACCAGTGCGACGTGAGCGTGCCCGGCGACGACCGGGTGCAGCTTCTGCTGCGGCTGCACATCTGCCATATCCTCCAGGTCTGCTGCCGCAACACGGCGGACCGGGACGCCGGGGTGCCCGCCCGCGGCCTCAACGGCGAGGCCTACCGGGGTCATGTGTTCTGGGACGAGCTGTACGTCTATCCGTTCCTGAACTTCCGCATGCCGGAGGTGACGCGGGAGCTGCTGCTGTACCGCTATCGCCGCCTGGGCGAGGCGCGTGCCGCGGCCCGGGAGGCGGGGTTCCGCGGCGCGATGTTCCCCTGGCAAAGCGGCAGCGAGGGCACGGAGGAGACCCAGAGCATCCACCTCAACCCGCTCTCGGGCCGCTGGGAGCCCGACTTGAGCCACAACCAGCGTCACGTCAACGCGGCGATCTTTTACAACATCTGGCATTACTTCCAAGCGACCCAGGATCTGGCGTTCATGCGCGACTATGGCGCGGAGATAACGCTGGAGATCGCGCGCTTCTGGGCCTCCATCGCGCACTTCAACTCCGAGCGGGACCGCTACGAGATCCACGGGGTGATGGGCCCGGACGAGTTCCACGAGAAGTATCCCGGTGCCGAGGATGGTGGTTTGCGCAACAACGCCTACACCAACGTCATGGTGGCCTGGCTGTGCGGTGTGGCCCAGGACGTTCTCTTGCTGCTGCCGGCGGCGCGGGCCAAGGCGCTGCGCGACAGGCTCGGCATTGACGACGAGGAGCTGCGCACGTGGGAGAGCATGAGCCGGCGGATGTTCGTCCCGTTCCACGGCGACGGCATCATCAGCCAGTTCGAGGGCTACGAGGAGCTCCGGGAACTCGACTGGGACGCCTACCGCGCGAAATACGGCAACATTCAGCGGCTCGACCGGATACTGCGCGCCGAGGGCGACGACCCTGGCCGCTACAAGGTGGCCAAGCAGGCCGACACGGTGATGCTGTTCTTCCTGTTCTCCAGCGACGAGCTGCGGCGGCTGTTCGGGCGGCTCGGCTATGACTACGGCCCGGACACGGCGC
This sequence comes from Streptosporangiaceae bacterium, assembly GCA_036522155.1. GTDB lineage: Bacteria > Actinomycetota > Actinomycetes > Streptosporangiales > Streptosporangiaceae > UBA9676. The sequence goes on along the minus strand of DATDGI010000209.1, from coordinate 2,674 downwards.
GGACGACCATCGCCTACTACGACCGGCGCACCTCACACGGCTCGACGCTCAGCTTCATCGCGCACGCGGGGGTCTTGGCGGCGCTGGATCCGGAGAGCTCGTGGCAGCGGTTCCTCGTTGCCCTGGAGAGCGACGTCGGCGACGTCCAGCGTGGGACCACGAAGGAGGGGATCCACATGGGCGTCATGTCCGGGACGCTCGACCTCGTCCAGCGCTGCTACGCGGGCACGCATATCCGCGACGGCGTCCTGTGTTTCGACCCCAGCCTCACCAGCCACCTCGACGGGTTGTCGTTCTCGATGCAGTTTCAGGGGACCCCGATCCGGGTGACGTTCGCCGGTGGGCGGCTCACGGTGGCCGCCCACCGGGAGGGCGTGAGCCGGCCGGTCAAGGTTGCCGTCCGCGACGAGGTGCGCGAGCTACGTGCCGGGGACTGGTGCACGTTCGAGGCTCAGCCGGACCCGGGTCCCGGGCAGCAGGTCCAGGGCTGAAGGAGGACCCGTGGCGGCGAGGTTCCAGGCAGCGATTTTTGATGTCGACGGTGTGCTCGTCGACTCGCCCCATCAGAAGGCATGGCGTGAGTCGTTGCGCGAGCTGATGGAGGGGGAGTGGAGCGGCATCCGCGACCAGACGGCATGGTCGCCCGGGGCGTTTACGCGCAACGTCTATCAGGAGGAGATGTCGGGTAAGCCGCGGATGAGCGGCGCACGGGCGGCCCTGGAGTACTTCGGGGTGCCCGATGCCGGGGCTCGCGCCGGGGAGTATGCCGCGCGTAAGCAGGCGTTGGTGGTCCGGCTCATCGAGGCCGGCGACTTCACCGCTTATCCCGACGCGCTGCGGTTCATCATCGCCGTCAAGGATGCCGGGATCCGGGTCGCGGCCGCGTCATCGTCGAAGAACGCGCAACTGTTCCTGCGCCGGATCCGCCTCGACACCTTCGCGCACGAGCATGGCATCTCCTCGCCGTCTTTGCGGCCGGGCCTGTCGCTGCTGGACTTCTTCGATGCCGATGTATCGGGCCGGGACTTCACTCACGGCAAGCCTCACCCCGAGATGTTCCTCACGGCGGCGCACGAGCTCGGGGCCGCGCCGGAGGCCGCGATCGTCATGGAGGACGCCGCCGCTGGGGTCGAGGCAGCTAAGGCCGGCGGCATGGCCGCGATCGGCATCGCGCGGGCCCATGACGCGGATCTCCTGTCCACTGCCGGGGCTGACATCGTGGTCACCACCCTCGACGAGGTGGACCTGGCCGCACTGGCGGACGGGCGGCTGGCCACCAGGCGGTGACCGCGCTGGGATGGGCGGACAGGATCTGCTCGGGCACGGAGTCGTTGATCCCATGGGCCCACTCGTACACGTCGTGCATGGTCCGGTGATCGGGGACATTCGGGCGCCGGGCACGAAGCCGCCGATTACGCTCAGCACCTGACATCCCCTCGGAACTACGGGCGGTCCGGGCCGCCTCTACCTATAGGAGCGGACATGGCGACGACGGTGCCTCAGCAGGCGCAGCAGACCGGAAAGGATCCGCTGCGTTACCACGTGCATTATCAGGACGGGAAGCGTGGCGGGTCTCCGTACGCGGGGGGCAGCAGCTTCATGGAGCGCGTCTCGGAGGCGGTCGCGAGTGGAATGGGGACCGTCGCGTTCCTCGTCATCAGCTCCGCGGTGATTCTCGCGTGGGTGCTCGCCAACCATGTCATCAAGTTCCTGGGCAACTCCTGGACGGGGCTGCTCAACGGGAAGGGCTTCGACCCCGCGCCGTTCATCCTGCTCAATCTCGTCTTCTCGGCGGTGGCGTTCTACACCGGCGCGCTGGTCATCATCGCCCAGAAAGCCCAGACCCGGACGGACAAGGCAAACGAAGAGGCGGCGGCCAAGCACCGGGAGGAGCTCAGCCAGTATCAGACCGATCTGCTGCAGAAGAACACCGATCTCACCGAGCAGATCCACACCCTGGCCAAGCAGCTGAACGCTCTGACCGAGCAGGTCCACGCGGCCACCTGCGGGCCACCGCCGGCCGGGCAGATCGCCGGCCCGCAACGCCTCAGGGCGCCTGGCAGCGGGCGCGATGGGCCTCAAGGCAGTTCGTGAACCATCACCCGCAACCGAGTAGCTGCCTGCCTTCGCTACCTCGCCTTCGTGCTGTACCGCAATCCCGCCGATCGCGGCGACGATAGGCCCGCCGACCAGGCGGCCAGACGGCGCGGCTATGAGGGTGAATGTGCGCTGCTGGCAGTCAGCCGAAAAGCTCCCGCAGGACGGCATCTGTCCTTGGGGTATCGGCTCGTCGGGGTAGAAGTCTGCGCAGATCCGCAGGGCTTCGTCGGCTGTTTCCACGCCGACCATGCCTGCGAGCAGCCGCAGGTCGTCGATGTCGCGGGTCCTGGCGGCCAAGGCTTTCATCGCGAAGACGTGCTCGGGTGAGGCGGCCATGACCCGCAGCCCCGGATGGTCGAACACGCGACGCTTGCCGGGGTCGTCTTTCCCGGAGATGTAGGCGGTCGCCTGCTCGTTTAGCCACCAGGGCGGGCAGGTCAGCCAAAGTCATGGGCCGGTAGCCGGTCACCGCGAGTCCTCCGCCGCCGTAATCCTTTCGACCGAGCATACGGTGCCGGTGCTGTCCATCGGCGAGCCCAGCAGCGCCAGCAGCGGGCCCGGTGCCCCGCCGCTC
>DATDGI010000208.1:0-1961 GCA_036522155.1 Streptosporangiaceae bacterium | reverse complement strand
ATTGACGGTGGGGGAATGTGGGGTACAGTGGTGCGCGGTGGGTGCCGGGGTTCCTCCCGGCGACCCCACGCAGGGCTATCGGGGGAGCGGAGGTGAGTGCCGGTGTTCCTGGGTACTCACCGCCCACGCCTGGACGAGAAGGGGCGGCTGTTCCTGCCCGCCAAGTACCGCGAGGAACTGGCGAGCGGGCTGGTGGTCACCAAGGGGCAGGAGCGGTGCCTGTACGTCTTCCCGGCCGCGGAGTTCGAGCGGCTCACCGAGGGGCTCCGGTCTGCCCCCGTCACCGCCAAGGCGGTGCGGGACTACAGCCGGGTCTTCTTCGCCAGCGCCTCCGATGAAGTGCCGGACAAGCAGGGACGGGTGACCATCCCGCCCGGGCTGCGCGAATACGCCGCCCTGGTGAAGGACTGCGTCGTCATCGGCGCGAACACGCGGCTTGAAATCTGGGACGCAGCCGCCTGGGAAGCCTACGAGGCGCAGCAGAACGAGGCGTACTCGGCGGCGTCGGAGGAGGTGCTGCCCGGAGTTCTGTGAGTGGCGCCGGCGGGCCCCGGCGCCACGTGCTCGGCGAGGTCTCCACCCGCGCCTGGGTGATCAAGACCGGCTGGCGTCACTTCCCCGGCGCCAGGCGGTATCCGGGCCGCCCGCGCACCTCGCGCGGATGGAGACCTGGCCGAGCACAGTACGGCACGGTGCGCGCCGGTGACGGCGCGGGCGACGCAGGCGGCGCGGAAAGGGGGGATCAATGGGCGCGGAGCCGGCCGGTCACCTGCCGGTCATGGTGGACCGGGTGCTCGCGCTGTTCGCGCCCGCCCTCGACCCGCCCGGGGCGGTGCTGGTGGATGCCACTCTTGGCCGGGCCGGCCATGCCCGCGCGCTGCTGGCCGCACATCCTGGCCTGGCCCTGGTCGGGCTGGACACCGACGCGGACGCCATCACCGAGTCAGCCCGGCTGCTCGCACCCTATGGCGGCCGGGTGACGCTGGCCCACGCCGTCTACGACCAGATCACCGCCGTGCTCGCGGACAACGGCATCACCCGGGTCCAGGGCGTGCTGTTCGACCTGGGGGTGTCCTCGCCGCAGCTGGACGAGCCGGGCCGCGGCTTCGCCTACTCCTACGACGCCCCGCTGGACATGCGGATGGACCAGAGCCAGCCGCTGACCGCCGCGGAGGTGCTCAACACCTATCCGGCCGCCCGGCTGGCCAGGGTGCTGCGCGACTACGGCGAGGAGAGGTACGCGCACCGGATCGCCGAAGCGGTGGTGCGGGCGCGGGCCACCGGCCCGCTCACCTCGACCGGCCAGCTGACCGAGCTCATCCGCGACTCGATTCCCGCCCCCGCCCGCCGGTCCGGCGGCCATCCGGCCAAGCGGACCTTCCAGGCCCTGCGGATCGAGGTCAACGCGGAGCTGGAGGTGCTGGCCCGGGCGCTGCCCGCGGCGCTGGACGCGCTCGCGGTGGGCGGCCGGATCGTGGTCCTGGCCTACCACTCGCTGGAGGACCGGGCGGTCAAGCGCGCGCTGACCGCCCGCGCGGTGGACGCCACGCCGCCCGGGCTGCCGGTCCCGCTGGCATCGGCGCGGCCGCAGTTCACCCTGCTCACCCGGGGCGCGGAACGGCCCCCGGCGGCCGAGCTCGCCGCGAATCCGAGGGCCGCTTCGGCCCGGTTGCGGGCCGCCGAGCGGGTCAGGGATGCAGCATGAGCGGGGGCACGAAGTTCACGTACACACAGCTCAGGGGCACGCGGTGCGGCCGCACCGCGTGCAGGGTCACGCGCTCGGGGGGCACGCCGGCCGGAGGTCCGGCGTGCGGCGACACGGGGGAGGCACGGTGACCACGCCCACGGATGTGACATCGGGGGGAAAGCGCACGCAGGGCGCCCCGCCGGGGCGGGCACCGCGCGTGCCCGCGCCCGCCGGACGGCCGGCCCGGGCCGGGGCACCGGCCGGGCATGGCCGG
>DATDGI010000207.1:0-10666 GCA_036522155.1 Streptosporangiaceae bacterium | reverse complement strand
CCGGCACACTCGCCGCTGCCGTCCCGGCGATTCGCCACGATCGGTGCGCCGGTTCCCGCTAGCGTTCACTGCATGGCAGAAACGCCTGCCCCGGCCGCCGAGGAGGAACTGCGCCGCTGGGCGCAGACGAACGCCAGGCGGGACGAGATCGTCCAGGAGGCGGTCACGGCTGGGGTCAAGATCAGCCGGATTCAGCAGATAACCGGCATCAGCCGCACGGACATCATGCGCATCCTGGCGCGGGCGCCCAAGCGCCCGCTGCTGCGGCTGGTCGGCAAGGACTAACCAGGCTCCCCCGGGCCCGCGGGCGGTGGCCGGCGGGCGACCAGCAGCGCCTGCGCGCCGACACCGATCTGCCCGGTGGTGTCCCACAGCACGGACGTGGCCAGGCCCGCCCCACCCGGCGAGATGACCGCCTGCGCGTCCAGGCAGATCCATTCACCGGCGGCCTCCCGGTGCAGGTGGACGGTGAGTTCGGGGTTGATGAACAGCCACTCGCGCAGGTCCAGTTCGCTGCTCGCGCCGTTTCCGCTGTCGGCGATGGCCAGCACTCGCTCCAGCGGGCCGGGTTGCTCACCCGGCACCAGCGGGTAGCGCATCCGGGCCCACACCGTGGCCGGGCCCGGCTCGGTGAAATGGCCACGCACCGCCCGCCATTCGATGGCGGACAGGTAACCGTCCACCCAGCCCCGCGACACCGCCGGCCACGAGTGCGCCCCACCCGGTGACGGCTGGTCCGGCAGCGGGGGCGGCGGCTCCGCCCTCGGGGCCACCCGCGGGGCGTCGGCGCGCTTTACCCGCCAGGCGGTGGCCCTGGCCACCTCGCGGCCGTCCGCGCTGGCCACCGCCTCCAGCAGTTCCACGCTGCGGCCGGGGCGGGCCAGCCGGGCCCGCACCTGGATCTCCCCGACCGGGATGGCGCCCAGGATTTCGCAGGTGAACCGGGCCACCATCATGTCGTCGCGGGGGGCGCAGCGCTGGATGGCCCGGCCCAGCAGGGCGCTCGGCGGGCCCGCGTGCTGGGCCCGTTCATCCCACGGCCCGATGGTGTGCGAGGTAGCCAGCCAGGTGTCCGCCCCGGCCGGAACGTAGAAGGTGTCGGCCACGGCAGGATGCTACGCGGGCACCCGGCCAGCGCGGCCAGCCAGGTGCGCCCGCCCAAAACCAGGTGCGCTGCCCGGCGCGCCCGCAGATCATGGGACATGGCCTGGACGCTCACCCACGACGTGGCCGGTTTCCTGGACGCCGCCGGCCCGTTCCTGTCGTCCCGGGCGGCCGAGCACACCGTCCTGCTCACCGTGAGCGAGACGGTGCGGCTCAGCGGCCCGGCCGCGTTCGGGGACGACCTGCCGCTGTTCGGCTGGTACGCCGCGGACGGCGGCCCGGTGACCGCCGCCTGCCTGCACACCCCGCCCTACCCGCTGGCCCTGACCGCGATGCCGGACGAGGTGGCGGCCGCGCTGGCCCCGGCGCTGGCCGGCCGGGGCCGGGAGCTGGCCGGGGTGGACGGGCGGCCCGGCCCGGCGCACGCCTTCGCGGCCGGATGGCTGAGGCAGACCGGCCAGCCTGCCCACCTGGGCCGCCGGACGCGGCTCTACCGGCTCGGTGACCTGGTGCCGCCCGGCCCGGCGCCGCCGGGCCAGGACCGGGCCGCGGCCCCGGCCGACACCGAACTGCTGGTGGCCTGGCTGGCCGCCTTCCAGCAGGAGGCGGACTCCACCGGCGGCCCGGTCCGGCGGCAGATCGTGGCGGAGCGGCTCAGCTACGGCGGCTTCACGCTGTGGGAGACCGGCGATGGGCCGGTATCGCTGGCCGGCCGGACCCGGGTGGTGGCCGGCCAGGCCCGGGTGGGCCCGGTCTACACCCCGCCGGAGCACCGCGGCCGCGGTTACGGCGGCGCGGTGACCGCCGCTGTCAGCCGGCAGGCGCTGGCCGCCGGGGCGTCCGAAGTGCTGCTCTACACCGACCTGGCCAACCCCACCAGCAACGCCCTCTACCCGCGCCTCGGCTACCAGCCGGTGAGCGACAGCGTGCGGCTCAGCTTCACGGCGTGACCGGCCAGGCAATGGCCGAGGGCTCGTAGGCGACGGTCACCGGCAGGTGATCGGAGGCGCACCGGGTGGGCTCGTTGTCGGTCACCCAGTGCGCCCGCAGGGCCGGCACCACCTCGCCGGTCACCCGGATCGCGTCGATGCGCCGCCGGACCCCGTGATTCCCGTACGGGTCGTCCGGGTGATGCCCAGCCGTCGCCTGCCACGGCGCCCGCAGCACCGCCGCCGCGTCATGCAGCCCGCCCGCCCACAGCACGTCCCCGGCGGTCCTGTCCACCCGGTGCCGCCGGCGTCCCTGCCCGTCATAGTCCCATTCACACTGGTGGATCAGGTCCGGGAACCACTCCACCCCGTCATAGGGGTCACGCGGCTCGTACAGCCGCCACTCGCCGGTCGCCGGGTCCTGGATGCGGTCCGCGCTCTCACCGTTCCAGTCCGCCCCGACCAGCGCCGGCCGCCGGTCCGGCCCGCGTACGAGGCCGGCCACCAGCAATTCGTTCTGAATGGCCCGGATTTTTATGCCGAACGGCGGTGCGTGGTACACCGCGTGCCGGACCACGGGCCCGCCGAGGTCGAGCGCCACCCAGCCGAGCGCGTGCCAGTAATCGGCGTTGCGGGTGTGGAAGGAGCCGGGCACCGGCTCGATGCCGTCCCGCCAGAGCAGGCCGAGGTGGAAGCCGCGGGCACCGGGGCACAGGGCGGGCACCGGGTCGCCATCCGGGCGGGGCACCAGGCAGCGCAGGCCGGTGTCGGCGGCCAGCCGCTGCAGCAGCTGGCCCGCCTGGTCGCGGCCGGCCGCCCGGAGCTCCTGGACGGCGAGCACGTCGGTGGCCAGCGCCCGGATACAGGCCACGATGGCCTGGTAGTGCTCGCCGGCGGCGGCCGGGTCGCCGGCCCCGAGGTCGAGCAGGTTGTAGGTGCTGAACAGCACCGAGCCAGGGGCGGCGCCAGCCACGTCCACCGGGTGCCTCCGGTCAGCGGGCCGCGAGCTCCGCGGCGACCAGCTCGGCGATCTGGGCGGTGTTGAGCGCGGCGCCCTTGCGCAGGTTGTCGCCGCAGACGAAGAACTCGATCGCGCGCGGGTCGTCCAGCGACTGGCGCACCCGGCCGACCCAGGTCGGGTCGGTGCCGACCACGTCGGCCGGGGTGGGGAACTCGGCCCGCTCGGGTTCGTCGTTGAGCACCACCCCGGGTGCGTCGTCCAGCACTTCCTGGGCCAGTTCCCTGGTCACCTCGCGGGCGAACACCGCGTGCACGGCGACGGCGTGGGTGGTGATCACCGGCACCCGGACGCAGGTGGCGTGCACCTTCAGGCCGGGCAGGCCGAGGATCTTGCGTGACTCGTTGCGGATCTTCAGCTCTTCAGAGGACCAGCCGTCGTCCTTCAGCGAGCCCGCCCAGGGGATGACGTTGAGGGCGAGCGGCGCCGGGAACGGGCCGAAATCGCCGACCGCGGCCCGCAGATCCCCGGCCCGCTGGCCCAGCATCCGGGAGCCCGCCACCTTGTCCAGCTGGGCGTAGAGGGTGTCGATCCCGGCCTGGCCGACCCCGGAGGCGGCCTGGTAGGAGGAGACGACCATCTCCTGCAGGCTGAACGCCCGGTGCAGCGCGCCCACCGCCACGATCAGCGACAGCGTGGTGCAGTTCGGGTTGGCGATGATGCCCCGCGGCCGGTCGGCAATGGTGGCCGGGTTGACCTCGGGCACGACCAGCGGCACGTCCGGGTCCATCCGGAAGGCGCCGGAGTTGTCCACCACCACCGCGCCGCGCCCGGCGGCGACCGGCGCCCATTGCGCCGAGACCTCGTCGGGCACGTCGAACATGGCCACGTCCACGCCGTCGAAGACATCGGGGGCCAGCGCCTGGACGGCCAGTTCCTCGCCGCGCACGCGCAGCCGGCGGCCAGCCGACCGGGCGGAGGCGATCAGCCGGATGTCCCCCCACACGTCGTCGCGGATGGACAGCAGGTCGAGCATGACGGTGCCGACCGCGCCGGTCGCGCCGACCACCGCCAGCGACGGGCGGCCCGTGCGCTCCGCGCCCGATGTCACCGGCCCGTCCCCCCGTAGACCACGGCCTCGACCTCGCCCGCGGTGAGGTCGAACGCCTGGTGCGCGGAGGTCACCGCGGCGTCCACGTCGTTCTCGTCCACCACCACCGAGATCCGGATCTCCGAGGTGGAGATCATCTCGATGTTCACCCCGGCCTCGGCCAGCGCGCTGAAGAAGGTGGCGCTGACGCCCGGGTGGGACCGCATCCCGGCGCCGACCACGGACACCTTGCCGATCCGGTCGTCGTAGAGCAGCGTCTCGAAGCCGACGTCGGACTGGACGGCCCGGAGCGCGGCCATGGCGGCCTCCCCGTCGGCGCGCGGCAGGGTGAACGAGATGTCGGTGAGGCCGGTGGTGGCGGCGGAGACGTTCTGCACGATCATGTCGATGTTGATCCCGGCGGCGCCGATGACGCGGAAGATCGTGGCCGCCTTGCCGATGACGTCGGGCACGCCCGCCACGGTGATCTTGGCCTCACTCCGGTCGTGAGCGACCCCGGAGATGATCGGCTGTTCCATCGCTGCCTCCTTCTCCGCCCCGCGTCCGCTGTCGCTGACCCAGGTCCCGGTCCGCTGGCTGAACGAGGACCGGACATGGATCGGCATGTGGTACCGCCGGGCGTACTCCACGCAGCGCAGCTGGAGCACCTTGGCGCCGCAGGCGGCCATCTCCATCATCTCTTCGTAGCTGATCGCCGGGATCCGCCGGGCGGCCGGCACGATTCGCGGGTCGGCGGTGAACACCCCGTCCACGTCGGTGTAGATCTCGCAGAAGTCGGCCGTCAGCGCCGCCGCCAGCGCTACCGCCGTGGTGTCCGAGCCGCCCCGGCCGAGCGTGGTGATGTCCTTGCCGTTCTGCGACACGCCCTGGAAGCCGGCCACGATCGGGATGGCGCCCTCGGTCAGCGCGGTGCTGATCCGGCCCGGGGTGACATCGATGATCCGTGCCTTGCCGTGCACGTCGTCGGTGATCACGCCGGCCTGCGAGCCGGTGAACGAGCGGGCCTGCAGCCCCAGGTTGGCGATGGCCATGGCGAGCAGCGCCATCGAGATCCGCTCACCCGCGGTGAGCAGCATGTCGAGTTCACGGGCCGACGGCAGCGGGCTCACCTGTTTGGCCAGATCGTGCAGGTCATCGGTGGTATCGCCCATCGCGGACACGACCACGACCACGGAATGACCGGCCTTGCGGGTGGCCACGATGCGCTGGGCCACCCGCTTGATTCCGCCGGCGTCGGCCACCGACGAGCCACCGTACTTCTGCACGACAAGCGCCACCGGCGCGTCGCTCCTCCCAGTCGTGGCTGCTGGCGGCATGAGTGTACCCACCCAGCCTGGGCATCTCTGGCGGATTACCGCCCAGGGTCAGGGGGTGACCTCTTCCGCGACATCGAGCAGGGCGTGCGCGACCACGGCGTGCAGCGCCCGCAGCGCCGCGCCTCCGTGCGTGCCCCAGTGGCTGACGTAGGAGTACTGCCACCACCACAGGGCTTCCAGCGGATGGCCGGCCTCATAGTGCTGCAGCCCGTGGATCAGGTCGGCGGCGACCGCGGCCAGGTCGTCGGAGAGCTGGAAACGGGTCGGCCGGGTATCGGCATACGGATCGAACAGTTCCCCGTACTCATCCAGGCCGGCCAGCCGGCTCGCCAGCCCGGTGCGGAGCACGTCCAGATCGGGATCGGCGCCGACATCGGGTTCCCAGTTGCCGGGCGGGATCACGTCCTTGCTCGCCCCCAGCTGCGCGCCCGCCAGCAGGATCTGGGACACCTCCAGCAGCAGCAGCGGCACCATCTGGTCGCCGCCCTCGCCGGTCGCCAGCGCCCCCACCCCGTCCACGAAGTCCCGCGCCTGCCCCGCCACCCGGTCCGCGAGCGGCTGCCAGCCCTCGCCTGATCCGCCCTCGCGCCCCGGGACCGGTGCGCTACACATCAAGCAGCCTCCGTCCTTCGAACGCCCGCCCGAGTGTCACCTCGTCGGCGTACTCCAGGTCCCCCCCGACCGGAAGCCCACTCGCCGGCCTGGTCACCCGCAGCCCAAGCGGCTTGACCAGCCGGGCCAGATAGGTCGCGGTCGCCTCCCCCTCCAGGTTGGGGTCGGTCGCGAGGATCAGCTCGGTGACGCCGCCGTCCGACAGCCGCGCCATGAGTTCCCTGATGCGCAGATCCTCCGGGCCGATCCCGTCGATCGGGCTGATGGCCCCACCCAGGACATGGTAACGACCACGGAATTCGCGGATCTTCTCGATGACCGCGACGTCCTTGGGTTCCTCGACAACGCAGATGACCGACAGGTCGCGCCGTGGATCACGGCAGATCCGGCACTTCTCCTCCTCGGCCACGTTCCCGCACACCTGGCAGAACCGGATCCGCTCGGTCACCTCGACCAGCACCGCCGCCAGCCGCCGGACATCGGCGGGGTCGGTGCCGACCAGATGGAAGGCGATCCGCTGAGCGCTCTTGGGACCGACCCCGGGCAGCCGCCCGAGCTCGTCGATGAGGTTCTGGACCACTCCCTCGTACACGTCAGGCCCGCGGGATGGATGCGTGCCGGGAAGGGCTGGTCATTCGCCGGGCCCGTCCGCTTCGTCGGGAGGGAGGGCAAGGCCGGGGAGGGCGGGACCGGCCGGGGCGCCGCCGCCGAAGAAGTCCGACAGCCCGGGCACCTCCATCCCGCCGCTGAGCGCCGCCAGCGGCCCCATCTTCTCCTGCTGGAGTTCCCCGGCCGCCCGGTAGGCGTCGCGGACCGCGGCCAGCACCAGGTCGGCCACGGTCTCGGCGGTCTCGGCCGGGTCGGTCACGTCGATCGCCGCCGCGCTGATGGTCAGATCCACCAGCTCGCCCTGGCCATTGACCGTCGCGGTCACCAGCCCGCCGCCCGCGGTCCCGTCCACCTCGGCGTCCGCCAGTTCCTGCTGTGCGCTCATGAGCTGGTCCTGCATCTGCTGCGCGGCGGCAAGCAGTTGCTGCATGTCCATCTGGCTGCCTGGCTCCACTGTGGCTCCCACTCGGTTGGGTCAGCCGCCGCCTGCCTGGCCGGGGACGCGGGCACGGCCCGTGCCCGGCTGCCATGTCTGGCGCGCCGGTCGCTGTTTCGAGCCTACGGCCTCCCGGTGACAGCTGGCGTCACTCCCAGGGCCGGCCCGCCATCCGCGCTCCTGCGGCCCGGGCGCCGGGCAGGCCGTGGACGATTCGGGTCGTGGGCACAGCCCAAATCGCCCAGGTCATGGCCATGGCCGCATCAGCTCTCGTCGATCTCCTCGATCACCTGGCCGCCGAGCTGGCGGGCGATGAGGTCCATGCCGGACAGGCCGGTGTCCCCTGGGTCGCCGTCCTCATCCGGCCATGGCTCCTCGGCGGCGGAGCCTGCCGGGGACGATGATGCGGTCGCGGGCTGGCGGCGGCCGGAACCCGTACGGCTGGCACCGGGCTTGGTGGACCGGCGGTCCCCCGATCCGCCCGCGGCGCTGGCCGGGCGGCTGGCGCGGCCGGTGCCTGGTGCGGGCGCAGGGGGATGCCCGGCATCCCCTGCCGATGGCGCCTCGCCGGGCCCGGCGCCGGGCTCGCCGGTGGCGTGTGCGGCTGGCTTACTGGCGGGCGCGCGCGCGGCATCGGCCGCTGGCGGGTCCGCCGCATCCGTGGCGGCTGGCGTGGCCCGTGGTGGCGCATCAGGAACGGGCGGGGTCCCGCCCGGCCTGGCGGCCGGCCGGCCGGGCGAGCCCGCGCCCGCGGCGACCGGCCGGACCCGGACGTTGACGCCCAGCAGGGTGGTGACGGCGCCGACGAGGACGGCCTCATGGCCGCTGCTGGCGAAGCTCCTGGCCTCCCCTTCGCTGCCGAACGCGACCGTCAGCACGCTGCCCTCGAACGACTCGGCGCTGGTGTTGCGAAGCAGGATCCAGGCGACCTTGCGCTCCTCGCGTACCGCGTCCAGGATCTCGGGCCAGCGCTCGCGGAACGTTTCGGTGTCCGCCCGGGCTTTGCTGGCCGGCTCTGGTCCGGGGTGCCCGGGGCCAGCCTGCTGAGAGCCCGCCGGCCGGGAGCCCTCCTTGGGGGGGCCCGCCGCCTGGGAGGCCGCCGGTGGGGAGGCCGCCCGCTGGGAGGCCCCCGGTGGGGAGGCCCCCGGTGGGGAGGCCGCCTGTTGGGAGGCCGCCGGTGGGGAGGCCGCCTGTTGGGAGGCCGCCTGTTGGGAGGCCGCTTGCTGGGGAGCGGCTGGCGCCCGCTCGCCAGCATCCCGGTCCGGCCGCGGTGGGCCACCCGCGGGCGCGGGCCCACCCGGGCCCAGCCCGGCGAGCTGGTGCTCCAGCCGTTCCAGCCGGGCCAGCAGGGCCTTCTCACCGGTGCTGGCCGCCGGCAGCAGGACCTGTGCGCACATCAGTTCCAGCAGCAGGCGCGGCGACGTGGTGCCGCGCATCTGAATCAGGCCCTCGCTGAGGATGTCCGCGGCCCGGGTGAGTTCGGCCTGGCCGAACCGGCCGGCCTGCTCGGCCATCCGCTCCAGCCGGTCGGCGGGCGCGTCCAGCAGGCCGCTCTGGCCCGCCCCGGGCACGGCCGCCAGGATGATCAGGTCGCGGAGCCGGTCCAGCAGGTCGGCGGCAAAACGCCGCGGGTCGTGGCCGCCTTCCACCACCTTGTCCACGGCCTGGAAGACGGCGGCACCGGTCCCGGCCGCGAACGCGCCCACCATCTCGTCCAGCACGCTGTCGTCGCTGTAACCGAGCAGGGCCACGGTCCGGTCGTAGACCAGCCCCTCCGGCCCGGACCCGGCCAGCAGCTGGTCGAGGATGGACAGCGCGTCCCGGACCGAGCCGGCGCCGGCCCGCACCACCAGCGGCAGCACCGCCGGCTGGTAGCTGACCTGCTCGGCGGCCAGGATCTCCTCCAGCAGCTCGCGCAGCACGGCCGGCGGCACCAGCCGGAACGGGTAGTGATGGGTGCGCGACCGGATGGTGGCGATGACCTTCTCCGGCTCGGTGGTGGCGAACACGAACTTCAGGTGGGGCGGCGGCTCCTCCACCAGCTTGAGCAGGGCATTGAAGCCCTCCCGGGTGACCATGTGCGCTTCGTCGATGATGTAGATCTTGAACCGCCCGGACACCGGCGCGTAGAACGCCCGTTCCCGCAGGTCCCTGGCGTCGTCCACACCGCCATGCGAGGCCGCGTCGATCTCGATGACGTCGATGCTGCCCGGCCCCTGCGGGGCGAGCGCGACGCACGACGGGCACACCCCGCACGGGTCCGGGGTGGGCCCCTGCTCACAGTTGAGCGACCGGGCGAGGATCCGGGCGCTGGAGGTCTTGCCGCACCCGCGTGGCCCGCTGAACAGGTACGCGTGGTGGATACGCCCGTTGAGCAGGGCCTGGCGGAGCGGTTCGGTGACGTGTTCCTGGCCCTTGACCTCGGCGAAACTGGCGGGCCGGTATTTGCGGTACAGGGCCAGCGGGGCAGCGGGGCCGGGCTGGGCCGGGTTGCCGTGCGCGGTGCCGGGGGCGTCGCCTGCCATGGTCTGCATCCTCGCCGGGACGGGAAGGGACCCCCCGCACACCCGCCAGAGCCCGCGTACCCTTGCTGCCTTCCGGCCCTGGGGGAGTTGGCGAGATAACGCCGTGCGAGGGGTCACCGCCCAGTTTAGCGGCGCGGCCCGACGATCCGCGCCGGATCCCCCGCGGCCTGGCCCCGCGGGGAGCCGCCTGCGGGCTGGCGCCAGCTAAGAAAGGCGGGCAGCAGGGCTGGTTCCCGGCGACGCCGCCGGGGCCGCCGGCGCCGAGCGCTCCCGCCGGGCGGCGGGCAGCGCGGCCACCATCAGCACGCTGGTCAGGGCAAAGGCAGCCGGGTATCCGGTGTGGCCGGCGAGCACCCCGAACAGCGCGGGACCTGCCCCGTACCCGGCGTCGTAGGCCAGGTTCCACATTGCGCTGGCGGTGCCGATCCCGGACGGCGGCATCCGGCCGATCATTAGCACGAAGGTGGCGTTCTGGCTGATCCCGAACCCGGTCCCGAACAGGCACATGCCCGCGATCACGGCCGCTGGGGAGCCCAGCCAGAGCATGGCGGTCATGCCCAGGGAGGCGATCACCAGTCCCGGCACGAGCAGCCGCGCGTGGCCGTGCCGGTCGCCGTACCGTCCCGCCCACCACCGGCTGATCGTCGCGGTCAGGGCCTGGGCGAACAATCCGGCCGCGACCACGTTGCCAGAGATGCCGGCCGCCAGCGGCAGGAAACAGACAACCACCCCGGCGGCCATCGTGCTGGCCGCGAAGATCAGGGACGGCCGGAGCTGGCCGCGCTGCCGCAGGCCTGCCAGCAGCCCGCCCGGCCGCCCGCCGGGGGCGCGTGCCCCGGCCCTGCCGTCGCCGGGGGCGCGTGCCCCGGCCCTGCCGTGGCCGGTGGGCAGCCAGCGGAACGCGGCCAGCGGGACGAGCGCGGCCGCCGCCGCCATGCCCACCACCGGCGGGTAGCCATAGTGCCCGGCGAGCCAGACGCCAGCGGGCAGGGCCACGACTCCCGGCACGCAGGCCACGACCCCGAACAGGCCGAGCCCTTCGCCGCGCCGTTCGGGCGGCAGCAAG
>DATDGI010000206.1:0-7689 GCA_036522155.1 Streptosporangiaceae bacterium | reverse complement strand
GTGGAGATGGGGGAGCGGCTCGTCTCCGGGCAGCGGGGCAATTTCCTGGCGGGCGAACTGGCCACCGCCGCGACCGCGGCCGGGCATGCCTGCCTGGGCTGGCCGGAAGCGGGGGAGATCGCCACGGGAATGCTGGCCGATCTGGTGACGGTGGCCATGGACAGCCCGCGGCTGGCCGGGACATCCGCCGTCACCGCGCTGGAATCGGTGATCTTCGCAGGCACGGCGGCGGATGTCCGGAACGTCGTTGTCGGCGGCCAGGACGTCGTCGCCGACGGCCGCCATCTGCTGGTGGACGTCCCGGCCGCGCTGGCCGCCGCGATCGGGCCGTTGCCCAGCCCGTGACCGCGGCCGGTGGCCCACGGCTGCCTCAGTGGTCGGCCGACGTCCCAGCGAGCCGGGCGACCAGCGCCGCCGCCTGCGAGCGCCGGTTCATGCCGAGCTTGGTGAGCAGCGACGACACGTAGTTCTTCACCGTCTTCTCGGACAGGAACATGCGCGCCGCGATCTCCCGGTTGGTGAGCCCCTCCCCGACCAGGTCCAGCACCTTCTTCTCCTGGCTGGACAGTGAGGACCGCGGGTCAGCCACCCCCGCCTGGTCGCGCAGCCGGGCCATCACTCGCTGGGTGGCTTCCGGGCCGAGCGTGGACCGGCCGGATGCGACCGTGCGCACCGCGTCGACCAGTTCCGGGCCCGCCGCCTGTTTCATCACGTAACCGGCCGCACCGGCCATGATGGCCGACAGCAGCGCCCGGTCGTCGCCGTACCCGGTGAGCATCAGGCAGCCCGTGTCCGGGCTGGCCGACCGGATCCCCCGGCACACCTCGATCCCATCCCCGTCCGGCAGCCGGACATCCAGGACCGCCACGTTCACCTGCAGCAACGGCACACGGTTGAGGGCCGCCTCGACCGTCGCGGCCTCGCCGACTACCTCGATGTCGGGTTCGGCGTCCAGCAGATCGCGCAGGCCCATCCGGACCACCTCGTGGTCGTCCAGCAAGAACACCCGGATGCGCGGCTCGTCGCCGTCGGCCTCGTTGTTCACGCCATGCATGCACGCCCCCCCGTCTCGCACAGGACGGCGCCAGGCCCGGCGGCGGGCCCCGCGCCTTCGTGCGCAATGTAACGCCAATACTACTCTTCGTGATAATTGGCCTGGCCGTCAGCAGGGGCCGGGCGGCTTCCTGGCCCCGCCGCGATGTCCGAGGGGGTGCGTATCCTGCGGGGGTGGCCGGGACGATTGTGCAGCCGGACCGGGCCCGGGCGGCCGGGCGGGCGGTGGCGGTGGAACTGCTCCCGCATCTGCGCCGGGCCCGCGATCATATCGACCGGCATTACCAGCAGCCGCTGGATCTCGCGGCCCTGGCCGGGGTCGCCGGCGTCTCCAAGTTCCACTTCGCCCGGTGCTTCGAGGCGACCTACGGCGAGACGCCGATCCGCTATCTCACCCGGCGGCGGATCGAGCGGGCCCAGGATCTGCTGCGGGCCGCCAACCTGACGGTGACCGAGATCTGCATGGCGGTCGGGTTCGCCAGCCTGGGCTCGTTCTCGTCCCGGTTTGCCCAGCTGGTGGGGGAGAGCCCGACCGCCTACCGGGACCGGTGGGCGGCCCGCGGCGGGCCGCATATTCCCGGCTGCTACCTGTTCATGCGCGGGGTGCTTGACCCGGGCGGCACCGCCGGGCGGCCACCCGGCCCGATCGCGCAATCTGGGAGAAGCGCGGGCCTAGCCACCCGGCCTAGGCTCGTTTCATGATCACAAACATCTCACTCGTCACCGTTTTCTGCCTCGACCAGGACGCCGCCCGTGACTTCTACGTCGACGTCCTCGGCTTCGAGCCCCGCACCGACGTCACCATGGGAGAGGGCTACCGCTGGGTCAGCGTGGGCCACCCCAGCCAGCCGGAAGTGGACGTGACCCTGATGATCCCGGGGCCGCCGCTGGATGCCGACGCGGCCGCCTTCATCCGGCGCCAGCTGGAGGCCGGCCAGATGGGCGGGATCGGGCTGCAGGTCGACGACTGCCGCAAGACCTACACCGAGCTTTCCGCCAAGGGCGTCACCTTCCTGCAGGAGCCGTCCGAACGCCCGTACGGGGTGGAGGCGGTCATGCGCGACATCTCGGGCAACTGGATGGTGCTGGTCGAGCCCAGGGAGTTCACCGCGGCCGACTTCGCCTGACCCACCCGGCGGCCGGCGCCAGCCCATCCCCGGCGGCCAGCCTTCAGGGCGGCTAGCGTGTGGCAGCGTGAGCACGCTCATCACCAACATCGGGGAACTGATCACCAACGCCGGCCCGGAGGCGGGCCCGCCCAGCGAGGGCGGCCGGCCCGGCGGCGAGGGCGGCCGGCCCGGCCGCCCGGGGCCGTTCGCGGCCATCACCGATGCGGCGCTGGTCATCGAGGACGGCCGGGTGGCCTGGACCGGGCCGGCCGCGCAGGCCCCGGCCGCGGACGAACGGGCCGACTGCGGTGGCCGGGCGGTGCTGCCCGGTTTCGTCGACTCTCACGCCCACCTGATCTTCGCCGGTGAACGCAGCGCCGAGTTCGCCGCCCGGATGGCGGGCCGCCCGTACGCGGCGGGCGGTATCCGGACCACGGTGGCGGCGACCCGGGCGGCCAGTGACAGCCAATTGCGGGCCAACGCCAGCGCCCTGGCCGGCGAGATGCTCCGGCAGGGCACGACCACGCTGGAATGCAAGTCCGGGTACGGGCTGACCGTCGACGACGAGCGGCGCAGCGTGGCCGCCGCCGCCACGATCACGCCGGAGGTGACGTTCCTCGGCGCGCACGTGGTGCCGCCGGAGTTCGCCACCGACCCGGCCGGATACGTGGACCTGGTGTGCGGGCCGATGCTGGCCGCCTGCGCACCGCAGGCGCGCTGGATCGACGTGTTCTGCGAGCGGGGGGCGTTCGGCGCCGACGAGGCCCGGGCGATCCTGGCGGCCGGGCAGGCGGCGGGCCTGGTGCCGCGGGTGCACGCGAACCAGCTCGGCCCGGGCCCGGGGGTGCAGCTTGCGGTGGCGGCCGGGGCCGCTTCCGCGGACCACTGCACCTTCCTGACCGATGCGGACGTGGACGCGCTGGCGGCCGGCGACACGGTGGCCACCTTGCTGCCGGGGGTGGAGTTCGCCACCCGGCAGCCCTATCCGGATGCGCGCCGCCTGCGGGCGGCGGGGGTCACGGTCGCCATCGCCAGCGACTGCAACCCGGGATCGTGCTTCACCTCCAGCATGGCCTTCTGCATCGCGCTGGCGGTGCGGGACATGGGGATGACCACCGGCGAGGCGGTGTGGGCGGCGACGGCGGGCGGGGCGTGCGCGCTGCGCCGCACCGATGTCGGTCATCTCGCGGTGGGCGCCCGCGCGGATCTGGTGCTGCTGGACGCGCCGTCCCATGTCTACCTGGCCTACCGGCCCGGGGTGCCGCTGGTCGCCGCCGTCTGGCAGGGCGGGGAACTGGTGGCCGGGTCGGTGCCAGGAAACTGACCAGTTGGTGAAAAGACAACTGGGGGTAATCCGTTTGCCGGCGTGTCGCTACTGGTGCTTGCCGGAGAATCCGGCAGAATAAGACAAGGCCCCTCCATGCATGAGATGGAGGGGCCCGCCTAGTCTAGTAGCGCCAAACGCCGCTATCTCATGCTCAGCGCTCGTGCCGCCAGACCCACTACCGAGCCGGATACCCGCCTGAAGTCCCAGTTTCCCAGTTCCTCTAGCGTCCGGGGTGCCCCCCGGGTGGTCCCCGTTTTCGGTGGTGAGAGCATTTCTACGCCCGTCGAGCGGACCGCACAAGAGGTTTCTGGCAGCATTTTCAAGATTCTTTAGCCGTCCACAGATTGTCCACAGTTCAGCTGAAGTTATCCCCCCGTAAGCCGGGATTCTCCACAAGCGGTCCACAGATTCGGGCCGTTGCCTGTGCACATCCGCCGGCCCCCGCGGAGTGGAGTCAGCCGAGGCGGGGGTAGCGGCCGGCGAAGCGGATCAGCGGGTCACCGGATTCGGCCACGTACGGGATCGCCAGGACCGACGCGATCACCAGGAGGTGGTCGCCGGCGGGCACCCGCTGCACCGCGGCGCACTCCAGCGCGGCCATGCCGCCGTCCGCGATGAGAGCACCCGACGCCGGGCCGCGCTGGTGCGCAACCCCGTCCAGCAACCGCCGGGCCTGCGGCCGGCCAGCGACAGCGAACCGGCCGGCCAGGACCCGCTGGCTCGCCGCGAGCACGGTCACCGCGAACCGGTCCACCCGGCCCAGCACCTCAGCCGGGTAGGAGCCGGCGATGAGCGAGACCAGCACCAGCGGCGGTGACAGCGAGACCGGGCAGAACGCGCTCACCGTGGTGCCGACGTCGTCCCGGCCGTCGGCCACCATCACCAGCGTGACCCCGGTCGGGAACGACGCCAGCGCTTCCGCCAGCCCGGCCAGTTGCCCGGGCGATGCCTCCGCGCCGGGTGGCGGGTCGGCGGCCGCCGGTCCTGACCCGGCCGGGACCGGGGTGCCGGGGGACGGCCGCCCGGCTATTGGATCGTCCACTGCCCCGGCAGCTGCAGCGGCCCGTACGGCGGGAGGCCGAGGCCGGCCGCCAGCCGCCAAACCGGGCCCCAGCTCTCCGCGAACAGGCTGGCCCTGGCCGCCGCCCGGTCCTCGCTCGACTCCGGCGGCCGGACCCGGTCCAGGGGCCGCGACCGCGGATAGTGCCGCAGCGGAGTGGTCGGCGGCAGGCCCGCCGTGCGGCGGGCGAGCGCGACCGCGGTGTCCAGCCCGCCCAGCTCGTCGACCAGACCGTTGCCGGCGGCGTCCGCGCCGGTCCACACCCGGCCCCGGGCGATGTCGTGCACCCGCTCGGCGGGCAGCCCTCGGTCGGCCGCGACTTTGCCGGTGAAATCCTCGTAGATCCGGTCCAGCCAGGTGTTGATCCGCGCCCATTCCTCGTCGCTGAACGGCCGGGTGGTGGTGAACATATCGGCGTGCCGGCCCTCGGTCACCGCGTCCACGCTCACCCCGGCCCGGGCCAGCAGGCTGGACGTCACCGGCTTGCCGCCCAGCACCCCGATCGAGCCGGTCAGGGTGGCGGGCTGGGCGATGATCTTGTCGGCGGCCATCGCGATGAAGTACCCGCCCGAGGCGGCCACGTCCGCCATCGATACCACCACCGGCTTGCCCGCGGCCCGGGCCCGGACCACTTCCCGGCGGATCGTGTCGGAGGCGACATACGAACCGCCGGGGCTGTTCACCCGCAGCACGATCGCCTTGGCCCGGTGGTCGGCGGTGGCGGCCCGGAGCGCGGCCGCGATGGTGTCAGAACCCATCGCCCCGCCGCTGGCCGGCCCGCGGCCGCTGCGGCCGCGCCGGATCGGGCCGGTCGCATAGATGAGGGCGACCACGTTCTCGGCCGGGTTGGGCAGCTTGCGGGCCTTGCCCGCGAGCGCGCGCGAGCGCTGGTAGCGGCCCAGGTAGAGCAGGTACGCGTCGGGCCCGGCGCCCTTGCGCACGTCGGCGTACACCTCGTCGCGGTAGCCGAGCGCGTCCACCAGCCCGGCGGCCAGCGCCTCGTCGGCCAGGAACGGGCCGCGATCGATCAGCTCCCTGGCCTCGGCTGGGGTGATCCGCAGCCGCTCCGCGACCGCCTCGGCGAGCTGGCCGGTCAGCGAGACGGCCAGCCGCTGCATCGCCTCCCTGGCCGGCCCGGTGAACCCATGCTCGGTCAGCCGGTCGGCCGCGTTCTTGTACTCGTACCGCTTGCCGACCTGGTACTCCAGGCCGAGCTTGTCCATCGCGCCGCGGAAGAACAGCTGCTGGAAGCTGATCCCGGTCAGCCCGAGATCGCCGGACGGCTGCAGGTAGATCTTGCCGAACGCGGTGGCCAGGTAGTACGCCACGTTGCCGGGCGCGAATTCGCCGAACGACTCCGCCCAGGCCACCGTGGCCTTCCCGGCCCGGGCGAACTCGGCGATGGCCGCCCGCAGTTCCTGCACCCGGGCCAGCCCGATCGGCCGCCCGCCGACCTTGACCACCAGCGCCCTGACCCGGTCGTCGGCGCGGGCCCGGCGCAGCCCGTCCAGCACGTCGGCCAGCCGCGGCCGCCGCATCGTGAGCAGAGCGGACACCGGGTCGGCCGGCGGCTCCTCGGCCAGGCCGTCGGTCAGGTCGAGTTCCAGCACCAGTGGCGCGGTCCGCCGCTGGCGCATCCGGGTGATCTTGTCGTGCAGCATCGACTCGGCCATGGCTCCCACCTTACGGGTCGCCTGCCCTGGCGCCCGTGGCCAGGAGCGCTGGGCCGTCGCGGCCCCGGAGCCCGGGCCGCGCCGGGCCGCCGCGGCCCGGGCTCGGCTATCGTCGGCGGCGATGACGAACGGCGATGGGGACGGCTGGGTCCGCTGCGACCTGGGTCACCGGCACTGGGGACGGTACGGTGCGGCCGGGCTGCTCTGCTGCGCCCCGGACAGTACCGGGCGCACGCTCGTTCTGCTCATCCAGCGGGTGGAGTGGAGCCAGCACGGTGGCACCTGGGGACCGCCGGGTGGGGCCAGGGACAGTCATGAGTCGCCGGCCGAGGCGGCGGTGCGGGAGGCGGCCGAGGAGTGCGGCGCGGACCTGGACGGGGTCCGCATCCACGGGCTGCACACCGACGACCACGGCGGCTGGCGTTACCAGACGCTGATCGGCTACTCCGCCGAGCCGTTCGCGGCCCGGGCGGCCAGCTGGGAGGCGACTCAGGTGGCCTGGGTCACGGCCGATGACGTGCTCGCGCGGCCGCTGCATCCCGGGTTCGCCGCCGCCTGGCCGGTGCTCAGCGAGGCGCTCGCGCCGGTCGCCCTGGTCGTGGACGGCGCCAACGTGATGGGGTCGCGGGCCGACGGGTGGTGGCGCGACCGGGTGGGCGCGATGGCCCGGCTGCACGCCGAACTGACGGCGCTGGCGGCCAGCGGTGTGGCGCAACTGCCGGACGGCACGGGCGGGCCGCCGCTGGACCGGTGGTACCCGCGAATCGTGCTGGTGGTGGAGGGCCGGGCGCGGGCGGTCCTGGACCGGGTGCCGGCCGATGGTGCGGTGCGGGTGGTGGCGGCGCCGGGGTCGGGCGACGACACCATCGCCCGCCTGGCCGGCGAGCTGCCCGGCCGGCGGATCGTGGTGACGGCCGATCAGGAACTGCGGCGGCGCTGCCAGGCGGCGGGCGCGACGGTGACCGGGCCACGGTGGCTGACGGCCCGGCTGGGGTAGCCGGAGCCTGGCGGGTGGCGATGGTCACATTGTGAGGCATGGTGACCGGCGGCCGCGATGTGCTTGAGTCGTGGGGGTGACGGTTACCGAGGCGGTGGCGCTGCTCGCGGCCGGGGCAGGGGCCGGGTTCATCAGCACCGTGGTCGGCCTGGCCTCGCTGATCTCCTACCCGGCGCTGCTGGCGATCGGGCTGCCGCCGCTCGCCGCCAACATGACCAACACGGTCGCGCTGCTGTTCACCGGGGTCGGCGCGGCCGCCGGGTCCCGGCCGGAACTGGCCGGCCAGGGGAGCCGGATCCGCCGCCTCGGGCTGGTCGCCGCGCTGGGCGGCGGGGCCGGCGCGGCGCTGCTCCTGGTCACCCCGGCGCAGACGTTCCAGCGCATCGCCCCCGTCCTGATCGGCGCCGCGTCCCTGCTGCTGCTCGTCCCGTCCGGTGCCCGGCGCCGCCGGCCCGGCACCAGCGGGGACG
>DATDGI010000205.1:0-9837 GCA_036522155.1 Streptosporangiaceae bacterium | reverse complement strand
CGCACATCGCCGGCGAGGTGGACATGCCGTCCGCCGCGCAGGTCGACGCGTACCTGCCGCCCTACCAGCTGCCGTTCCCGCTGGACCCGCGGCGGCCCGTGTCGCACGGCCCGCAGATCCACCCCGAGCAGGGGCCGCCGCTGCAGCTCGAGCGGGCCCGGGCGATGGAGGACGCGATACCGGTGATCCGGGAGAAGACCGACGAGTTCGGCCGGATGTTCGGCCGGCAGTACCCGCACTTCGTCGAGTCCTACCGGCTGGAGGACGCCGAGCTGGCCATCGTCATCTCCGGCGGGCACGCGGTCACCTGCCGGGCCGCGGTCAACCGGCTGCGCGAGCAGGGGATCAAGGTCGGCATGGCCCGGCTGCTGTGGATCCGGCCGTTCCCCAGCGACGACCTGCGGGAGGCGCTGCGCGGCGTCAAGGCGGTCGGGGTGGTGGAGACCAACCTCGGCCTCGGCGGCGCCAGCTACGGCGGCATCCTCGCCTTGGACGTGACGACCGCGCTGTACCACCAGGCAGAGCCGCGTCCGCTGGTGACGTCGTTCATGGCCGGCCTCGGAGGCGAGACCGTGCCGATGGCCGAGTTCGACTGGATGGCCGGCAAGCTCGGCCAGGCCGTCGAGCGCGGCCACGTGGAGAAGGCCGCGCACTGGGTCGGCTTCGAGGACTAGGGAGTATCCGGATGTCATACGAAGTAGTCCGCCATCAGCTTCCGCTGTTCGAGGAGGACGGCCGCGCCGCCGCCACCGACGACGAGCACGGACGTGACCTGCACTACCTGCCCGACATGCCGCAAGAGGACCCGTACGCGGCCGGCCACCGGACCTGCGCCGGATGCGGGCCCGCCATCCAGTACCGGTGGGTGCTCAAGGCGGCCGGCCAGGACACCGTGGTGGCCGGGCCGACCGGGTGCATGTACGTGGCGAACTCCACCTACCTGTGCACGCCGTACACGGTGCCCTGGGCGCACACCCCGATCGCCAGCGGCGGCTCGTTCACCTCCGGCATGGCGGCCGGCTACGAGGCGATGATCAGGAAGGGCCGCTACCCGGGCCCGTACCCGAACATCCTGGTGATGGCGGGCGACGGGTCGGCCTCGGACATCGGCCTGGGGTCGATCTCCGGCGCCCTGTACCGCAACCACGACGCGCTGTTCATCTGCTACGACAACGAGTGCTACGCCAACACCGGCATCCAGGTGTCGCCGACCACGCCCTACGCGGGCCTGACCACGTTCACGCCGTTCGGCAAGGCGATACCCGAGGGCAAGAAGCTGCCGCCGAAGAACCTGTCCCGGATGATGGCCGAAGGGCACCCGCACTGCTACGTGGCCACCACGACGGTCGGCTACCCGGTCGACCTGATGAACAAGACCCGCAAGGGCCTCAACCACGTGGGCGCCGCGTTCCTGCACTGCTACACGCCGTGCCAGAAGGGCTGGGTCTACCAGACCTCGATGACGGTGGAACTCGGCCGCCGGGTGGTCGAGGCCGGCCTGTTCCCGGTCTGGGAGTACGACCCGGCCACGCGCGAGTACCACTACTTCCACCCGCCGGTGCAGCGGCCGGTCACCGACTACCTGGCGATGCAGGGCCGGTTCGGCCACATGCTGCCCGAGCACATCGCGACCATCCAGGCCCAGGCCAACCGGAACTGGGCCGACATCGGGATGGACGTGCCCGCCGAGCTCCGGGAGGGAGAGGACCCGGCCAGGCACCTGCGGATGCGTGACGAGACCTACTCGATGCCGCTCAACCGCGGCGTCGGCGCCTGACCCGCGGGGGGCCGCCGTCTCCCCCCCACGGCGGCCCCCCGCGTCAGCCCTAGTTCCCGGAAGGAACGTGATGCCGGCCCCCTGGCAGCTCTGCTTCGACGATGGTCACCAGCAGCGATACCTGCCTGACCGGCAGTCAGTGCTGCGCTACGTCCTGGCCATCGCCGGCAAGTCCGCCAGCAAGCGCTTCGAGGTGTTCGCGGAGTCGGCCCCCGTCCGGCTGGCCGACGGCACCGAAGGCGGGCGCACATTCGAGCTGGCGGAAGTCATCGACATGAGCCGTCCAGGGGAAGCGGAACGGCTGCAGGCAGAGATCGCGGCTGGCCTGGCACGGGAAAGTGGGCGCGAAGGGTTGCTATCACCACCGCAATCGCCCACAGTCGAAGTGCGGGGCAGCCCCGTTCAGCGGAGAACGCGATGAGCGGCCCAGATGGCCGGGTGATGCCCGGCCCGGGGCCGACGGTGCCGAGCCCCCGCAAGATCATCCCCCTGATGCCGGGTGTGGCCCGGCCGCGGGGCGAGCGACGCGCGGCAATGCAGCAGGCGGTCGTCGAAGTAGTCCGCCATCTCGTGCTGAAGGCAGTGCCGCCCGAGCACCGTTCACCCCTATTCGACCAGGCCCAGGACCTGCTCACGGAAGCGGGCTGGGGCCTGGATGAACTCTTCGAGGCGTGCGAGGACGGGCCTGCCCGCCAGGCCCTGTTCCGGGCGCTCGGACTGAAGGACTGAGGCCGGACGGCCCGGAACCAGGAGGCGCTCATGAC
This sequence comes from Streptosporangiaceae bacterium, assembly GCA_036522155.1. Lineage (GTDB taxonomy): Bacteria > Actinomycetota > Actinomycetes > Streptosporangiales > Streptosporangiaceae > UBA9676. The sequence continues at coordinate 7,296 of DATDGI010000205.1, read as the reverse complement.
GGATCTGCAGAAAAACGCGCCGGGGCCCGGCTCCCGCGCGCCGCCGGGCCGCGGCGGACCAGGGGCGCCGCGTGGACAGCCACGCGGGCCGGCGCGGCGCCCCTGTCCTTACCCGGCTGCGGCCCCGGGATCACGACCCGGGACGTAGTAGCCGAGACCTAACGCGAACCTTCTGAGCCGTCCCCGCCTTCCACGGGACGGATCCCCGCACACCCCGCCCTCCTCAGGGCCCGGGGTACTTGCCCACTCGCGTCGCATACGAGAGGAATCGGTGGCGACCGATGGCTGCAGCCAGCGGAAGCGTAGCCTTCCAAGAAGTAACCAACTCAACCGGCCGGGTGTTCCGCGTCGGTGAGACACCCAATACCATCCTCGGCTACAACCGGGGAGTAGTGATCATGGCGGCCTGGCTGGCCATGTGCCTGGCCGGGCTGCTCGAGTACACCTGGGCCGCGCTGTCCGGCTCCCTGGCGGCCTCGCACCACTGGGGGCCGGCCCCGACGTTCTGGCTCTTCTCCTTCTACGTGATCTTCGAGTCGTTCGTCCAGATCGGCACGGGTTACCTGCGCAACCGGGGGATCCTGAGCGTCCGCTGGGCGACGATCATCGGCGGCGTCGTCTGCGGTGTGATCGCCTACACCTGGCTGGCCGGCTCGACCTCGATCTGGACCGCCTACGCCAGCTACGCCGTGCTCGGCGGCATCGGCTCCGGGATGGTCTACTCAAGCTGCATCAACATCGTGGCGAAGTGGTACCCGGAGAAGAAGGGCTGGCGGACCGGTTTCGTGAACGGTGGCTGGGCCTACGGTGCGGTGCCGTTCATCATCTACATCGGCGGCTTCAACTCCGGCGGCGGCGTCGTCGGGAACATGAGCCCGTCCGCGGTGAAGACCTACATCATCATCCAGGGCATCATCATGACCGTCGGCATCGTCATCGCCGGCTACTTCCTGAAGGACCCGCCGAAGAACTGGTGGCCGAAGGAGATCGACCCGCTCGACTGGCAGAAGCACAGCACCAACGACCTGCGGAACAACCCGCCCGCGCTGCGGCATTACAACCTGGGCCAGATGTGGTCCACGCCGCAGGCCAAGTGGCTGGGGCTGCAATACGCCTGCTATGTCGGCTGCTCGCTGTTCGGGGTCGCGTACTACTTCGGCTTCGGAACAGCGATGCATCTGGGGACCTACGCCGTGGTGGGCGGGGCGGCCGGGTTCGCCCTGGCCGACGGTGGGTTCAGGCCGTTCTACGGATGGCTGTCGGAGTACATCGGCCGCCGGAAAACGATGATCTACGCGTACTCGGGCAACGTGGTCTTCCAGCTGCTCGCCCTGTGGGCAGGTTCAGCGCACCAGGGCCTGCTGTTCGCGATCTGCGCGGTGATCTCTGGCGGCCTGTCCGGCGCCAACTTCCCGATGACCGCGGCGATCGTGGCCGACTATTACGGCGAGACCAACAACGCCATCAACTACGGATCCATCTATGCGTGGAAGGCACTCGGCGGCAGCTTCGCCGGCGGCGGCGCAGCGCTCGTGATGACCGGCACGCTGTACGGCACCGCCACCTTCCACTGGTCGCGCGGGTTCTTCTTCGGGGCCGCACTCGGCGCGATCGCCGCGCTGATCATGATCTTCAAGGTCAAGCGGCCAACCGTGGAGCAGATGCAGGAGGCAGTCAGGAAGAACGAAGAAAAGGCCGCGGTGCCGAAGCCGGCCGTCGCCTAGGCCGCAGGCCTGGCCTAACGTGGTCATGGTGGTCCCGGCCGCACCCGGGTCCGGGCCCACCATGACCCTCCGCGGGAGGAACCAGGTGACGGACCGCTTTCCGTACGAGCTGCGGCTGCCGCTGGCGCCGTACCGGTTCGAATGGCGGGACGAGGCCGCCACCGGCGCGACCAAGCACGCCACCGACACCTACGCCGAGGAGCGCTACACCCACGCCGACGGCACCACCACGGTCATCCGCGAATACCGTGCGGACGGCACGTTCCACGTCATGTCGGACCGGGGTGAGATCGACCTGATCGACAACGCGCACGACCCGTACGCGGCCGACCCGGTCAGCGTGGTGCGCCTGCCCTGACCGCCGCCTACCGCGGGTCAGCGGCCCCTGGTTAAGCGGGCGGGCCGGTGATAGGCGGTCCGGGTCCGTTCGGTGTGCTTGCGGGCGATCGAGGACGCCCGCTGCGCGTCGCCGGCCTCCAGCGCGGTCACCATGTCCATGTGCTCGGCGCACGACTCGTGCCCGCGCAGCGGCGCCACCAGCCGGTAGTACCAGCGCACCCGGCGGCCGACGATCTCGGCCAGCTCGGCCAGCACCGCGTTGCCCGCCACCCGCGCCAGCTCGGCGTGGAACTGGTTGTTCACGGCCACGAACCGGAGCGTGTCGCCCGCCTCGACGGCGGCCTGGCCCTCGTGGCAGATCTCGCGCAGCCGGGCCAGCTGATCGGCGGTCGCGGCCTTCGCGGCCAGCCGGACGGTTTCCATCTCCAGCAGCTCGCGCACGTCGAGCAGCTCGTCGACCTCCTGGTCGGTGGGCACGTGCACGAACGCGCCCTGATTGGGCCGCAGGTCGACCCAGCCTTCGGCCTCCAGCCGGTGCAGCGCCTCACGGACCGGCTGGCGGCTCACCCCGAGCTGGCGGGCCAGCTCGGTCTCCACCAGGTGCTGGCCGGGCTGGAGCCGGCCCTCCACCACCAGTTCCACCAGCGCGTCGTACACCGACTGCCGCAGCGGCACCGGGCGCTCCACCGGCCGGATGGATGCCGCGGTATCAGCGGGCCTCGCGTCAATGGTCATGCGGTTCTCCCCACACCCGAGTTACAGCATATCGGCTCCTGTATCCAAAATGCGCTTCCGGAGGGCTCCCGGCAAGATCAGGCTCGCGGCCGGGAATGGCCTGCGCCCCTGGCCAGCCCGATCAGGCTCGCGGCCAGGCCGGCGGGCCGGCGGTTACTTCCGTTAAGCCGGAGAATGCAGCACGATACCGGCATGACACATGAGGTGCGGGGCGTGATCGCCCGCAGCAAAGGGGCGCCCGCCGAGATCGCCACGGTGCTCGTGCCGGACCCCGGGCCCGGCGAGGCGCTGGTCGCGGTCCAGGCGTGCGGCGTGTGCCACACCGACCTGCACTACCGCGAGGGCGGCATCGGCGACGACTTCCCGTACCTGCTGGGGCACGAGGCCGCGGGGGTGGTCGAGGCGGTCGGCGACGGGGTGACCGCGGTGGCCCCGGGCGACTTCGTCATCCTCAACTGGCGGGCGGTATGCGGGCAGTGCCGGGCGTGCAAGCGGGGCCGCCCCTGGTATTGCTTCGCCACCCACAACGCGGCGCAGAAGATGACGCTGGCGGACGGGACCGTGCTCTCCCCCGCGCTCGGCATCGGCGCGTTCGTGGAGAAGACCCTGGTCGCGGCCGGCCAGTGCACCAAGGTGGACCCGGCGGTGCCGCCGGAGGTGGCCGGGCTGCTCGGCTGCGGGGTGATGGCCGGGCTCGGCGCCGCCCTGAACACCGCCCCGGTCACCCGCGGCGACTCGGTCGCCGTGATCGGCTGCGGCGGGGTCGGCGACGCGGCCATCCTGGGCGCCCGGCTGGCCGGCGCGGGCACGATCATCGGGGTCGACATCGACCCGCGCAAGCTGGAGTGGGCCAGGCAGTTCGGCGCCAGCCACGTGGTCAACTCCCGCGAGACCGATCCGGTGGCCGCGATCAGGGAACTGACCGGCGGGAACGGCGCCGACGTGGTCATCGAGGCGATCGGCCGGCCGGAAACCTACGAGCAGGCGTTCTACGCCCGCGACCTGGCCGGGGTGGTGGTGCTGGTCGGCGTGCCCACCCCGGACATGCGGCTGGACCTGCCGCTGCTCGACGTCTTCGGCCGCGGCGGCGCGCTGAAGTCCTCCTGGTACGGCGACTGCCTGCCCGAACGTGACTTCCCCCAGCTCACCGGCCTGTTCCTGGCCGGGCGGCTGCCGCTGGACAAGTTCGTGTCGGAGACGATCGCGCTGGACGCGGTGGAGGCGGCCTTCGCCAAGATGGAGCGGGGTGAGGTGCTCCGCTCGGTGGTGAAGCTCTGACCACCACCGTCGCCCGGATCGCGATGTGGTCCGGGCCGCGCACGGTCTCCACCGCGCTGATGCGGGCCTGGGAGAACCGGCCCGACACGGCCGTGGTCGACGAGCCGCTGTACGCGTTCTACCTGGCCCGCACCGGTATCGACCACCCCGGCCGGGACGAAATTCTTGACAGCCAGCCAAACGACTGGCGGGTGGTACTCGACCGGCTCGCCCGCGGGCCGGTGCCTGGCGGCAAGACCGTGTTCTACGCCAAGCACATGACCCACCACCTGCTGCCGGAGGTGGACCGGGCGGCGCTGGCGCCGCTGCGGCACGCCCACCTGATCAGGGACCCGGCCGAGCTGCTCGCCTCCTACGCCAGGGTGCGGTCGGCACCCACGCTAGCCGACCTCGGGATCGTCCAGCAGGCCGAGATATTCGCCGAATTTGGCGGGCCGGTGCTCGACTCGCGGGATCTGCTCGACGCACCCGGGCCGATGCTGCGGGCGCTGTGCGCCGCGCTGGATGTGCCGTTCGACGAGGCGATGCTGTCCTGGCCGCCGGGACCGCGCGACAGCGACGGGGTATGGGGGCCGCACTGGTACGCCAGCGTGTGGCGGTCGACCGGGTTCGGCGCCTACCGGCCGCCGGCCGGGCCACTGCCGCCGCACCTGGCCGGCCTGGCCGCGCAGTGCCGCCCGTACTATGAGCGGCTGCGGGCGGGACGGCTGTCCCCGGCCGCCGGCTAGCAGACACCGGGAGCCCTCCATGCAGCAGAGGTTCGACCAGCGGAACCAGGACCTGATCGTCGGCGTCGCCGGCCAGCTCGTCCATCGCGACCAGGCCGGGGTCAGCCCGTTCGACTCCGCCGTGCAGGGCGGCGACGCGGTCTGGGAGGGGCTGCGGCTCTACCAGGGGAAGATCTTCCGGCTGGCCGAGCACCTGGCCCGGCTGCGCCGGTCGGCGACGGCGCTGGCGTTCGGCTCGATCCCATCCGATGAGGAGATCACCGGCCAGATCCGGGCCGTGCTGCGGGCCAACCAGATGACCGACGACGTGCACATCCGGCTCACTCTCACCCGTGGTGTGAAGATCACCAGTGGCATGGACCCGCGGCTCAACCAGGCCGGCCCGACCCTGATCGTGCTGGCCGAGCACAAGCCGCCGGTGTACGACCCGGCCGGGATCACACTGATCACCGCCAGCGTCCGCCGCCCGCCACCGGACTGCCTGGACCCGAAGATCCACCACGCCAACCTGCTGGGCTCGATCCTGGCCAAGATCGAGGCCAACGTGGCCGGGGCGGACGACGCGGTCATGCTCGACCAGCGCGGGTTCGTGGCCGAGACCAACGCCACCCACCTGTTCCTGGTGGCGGGCGGGCGGCTGGCCACCCCGTCGACGGCCGCGTGCCCGGAGGGGATCACCCGGGCGGCCGTGCTGGAACTGGCCGCGGCCGCGGGCATCGGCTGCTGGGAGGGTGACCTCAGCCTGACCAGGTTCTACACCGCCGACGAGGTGTTCGTCACCGGCACCATGGGCGGCCTCACCCCGGTGACCGCGATCGACGGCCGGGACATCGGCCACGGTTCCCCCGGCCCGCTCACACAGCGGCTCATCGGCCTGTTCGCGGACCTCACGGCCCGCTCGGGCACACCGGTGGGGTAACCGGCAGTGGTGTGACAGCGGTGGCCGGGGCAGACTAGATCACATGACCGAGGCAGCCGCGATTCCGGCGTTGACCCTGCCCGGCGGCGCCTCGATGCCGATGATCGGGTTCGGCACCTGGCAGCTCCGGGGCCGGACTGGACGGGAAGCGCTGCGGACCGCCCTGTCCGCGGGCTACCGGCACATCGACACAGCCACCATGTACGGCAACGAGGCCGACGTCGGCCATGCGGTGTCCGAGAGCAAGCTGGCCCGCACCGAGGTGTTCCTCACCACCAAGCTGCCCTCCGGCCGGGCCGGCCGGGAACGGTCGACCCTGGCCGCCAGCCTGCGAGCGCTCGGCACGTCCCATGTCGACCTGTGGCTGATCCACTGGCCGCCCGCGAGCCGGCTGCTGGCGCTGGTGTGGCGGGAGTTCCTGACCCTGCGCGACGACGGCCGGGCCCGGGCGGTCGGGGTGAGCAACTACTCGCTGGCCCAGATCGACCGGCTGATCGAGGCGACCGGGGAGGCGCCCGCGGTCAACCAGATCCCGTGGAGCCCGGCCCGGTACGACCCGGCGCTGCTGGCGGGCCACCGCGAGCGCGGGGTGGCGGTGGAGGGGTACAGCCCGCTGAAGGGCACCAACCTGGGCGACCCGGTGCTGATCGAGATCGCCGCCGCGCACGGCGTGAGCACCGCGCAGGTGGTGGTGCGCTGGCACCTGGAGCACGGCGTGACGGTGCTGGTGAAATCGTCGCGGCCCGAGCGGATCGCGGCCAACATCGACGTGTCCGGCTTCTCGCTCAGCCCGGACGAGGTGTCCAGGATCAACGGCCTGTCCCGGCGCTGACCGGCACCCGCCCGGGCCGGCGCCCGGCCGCCCCTGGCCGCCAGGTCAGCGCCGGCATACTGTCGCAGCATGACCGAGACGATGCCGCTGTTCCCTCTCGGCACCGTGCTCTATCCCGGGCTGGTCCTGCCGCTGCACATCTTCGAGGAGCGGTACCGGCAGCTGGTCCGCGACCTGCTGGCCGGGCCGGAGCCGCGGTGCTTCGGCGTGGTGGCGATCAGGAAGGGCCGGGAGACCGGCATCGACGGGGTCGAGGCCCTGCACAAGATCGGCTGCACCACGACGCTGCGCCAGGTCACCCCGCTCGACGACGGCCGGTTCGAGCTGGTGACGGTGGGCACCCAGCGGTTCCGGCTGCTGGCGCTCGATCAGTCGCAGCCGTACCTGCGGGCCGAGATCGACCTGCTAGCCGAGGAGACCGGCGACGAGGCGGCCGCGTCTGTGGCCGTGCGGTCGGTGCGGCGGGCGTTCGGCGAGTACCTGGAGGCGCTGGCCGCCCAGCGGGCCGCCCGGATCACCCTGCCCGAACTGCCGGACGAGCCGGTGCTGCTGTCCTACCTGGTGGCCGCCACGATGATCGTGGATCTGGCCGATCGGCAGGTACTGCTGGCCGCACCGGACGCGGCGGCCCGGCTGGCGGCCGAACGGGCGATGCTGGCCCGGGAGAACGCCATGCTGCGCACCCTCCCCGCCACCCCCCCCCCCCCCCAGCGCCACACCCCCAAACACCCCCACAGACAC
>DATDGI010000204.1:0-2505 GCA_036522155.1 Streptosporangiaceae bacterium | reverse complement strand
GCGGCCGACTTCATCGCGCTGCTGGACCAGGTGCTCCGGACGTTCCCCCGCGCCCCGGCGATCACGGTGATCTGCGACAACGACAGCATCCACCACGCCCGCACGGTCACCGCCTACCTGGAGAAGCACCCCCGGCTGCAGCTGCTCTACGGCGCCCGCTACAGCCCGCACGACAACCCGGCCGAGCGGATCTGGGCGGCGCTGAAGAACTACGTGGCGAACACCGCCGTGAGCTGGCCCGGCCGGCTCCGCCAGATCCACGCCTTCTTCCGCAGCCGCTCACCGGACCAGATGCTGGCCACCGCCGCGCCCTGGACCAGCCCATGGCTGCCACCCGGTTACGAGCAGAACTTCTGGAATGCCGCTTAGTCATGATCACCCTAATAGCACGGCGCCTCGCCCAACCAGCCCCGCTACCACGAACGATAAATCAAACGCTCGCTCAGATACGGCAGTTGTAGTTCGTGATCTGGGGGCGCGTCGTTGCAGGTCACGGCCGTCTCTTCCGTGAGGGCATCACACTGGCCTGGCACGGCAGCGACATGGGCCGATATACGGGAAAGTTGGCGCGACTGCCGTGATCATGCCGGCTTGTGGAACACAACAACGACACGGCAGCCGCTGCTGCCAGCGTAAATCATGCCGCGCATGCCGGCCTGCTCGATGACCTGATGGCCCGGGTAGCGCCGTGCTTTGCCCGCCGCGAGACGCGGCTGACCTGCCGTGACATGGTGAACGGGCTGCTGTCCGAGCTGGAGGATCACAACTGCTGGACGCTGGCCGAGGCCGCCGGGCACGCGAGCCCGTACCGGATGCAGCACCTGCTGTCCCGCGCCCGCGTTGATGAGCGGCAACTGCTGGATGCCGCCGCGGACTGGGCGGCCGCGCACCTGACCGCAGGCCAGGACGAGGACGACGTGGTGCTCATCGTCGATGAGACCGCTGATGAGAAGTCGTCAGCGGACTGTGCCGGCGCGGCCCGGCAGTACAGCGGCACCGTCGGCGGCATCGCGATGTGCCAGGTCGCGGTTACCTTGACCTGCGCGTCCCTGGCCGGGCACACCCTGATCGGCCGTGCCCTGTACCTGCCCGCAGACTGGGCCGCCGACGAGGAACGCCGCGAGCTCGCCGGAGTTCCCGACGAGATCATGTTCGCCACGAAACCCGAGCTCGCCGGCGACCTGCTGCAGCACGCCCACGACCGGGGCATCCGCGCCGGGTTCACCGTCGGCGACGAGGTCTACGGCGGCCTGGACCTGCGCAAGAGCATCCGGGAACGCGGAACCGGCTACGTCATGGCCGTCCGCTCCAACTACATGGTGACCCTGCCCTCCGGCCGGCGACTCACCGTGAAAACCACCGCCAGCCTGGTCAAACCCGGAATGTGGCAGCGGATGCGGACCGGCTCGGCGACCAAGGGCGCCAAGGACTACCACTGGGCAATGCTCGAGATCACCCCTGACGACACCCCCGAGGGGCAGGACCCCGGGCACGCCGTGCTGCTGCTCCGCCGCCACCGCTATACCGGCACCGTCAGCAGCTACCTGTGCTGGACCCCGGACCCGGTGCCGCTGGCGAAGCTGATCCAGGTGGCCGTCACCAGGTGGAGAATCGAAGAAGATCATCAGCTGTCGAAGCAGGTCAGCGGGCTGGACAGCGGCCAGGTCACCACCTGGACCTCCTGGCACCGCTGGACCGCCATCAGCCTGCTCGCCTGCGCGTTCCTCGCCGTGGCCGCTGCCTGGCAGCGTGCCGCGGACACCGGCGCGAGCGTGCTCGACCTGATCCCGGTCACCGTGCCTGAACTGCTCAGACAGCTCCGCGGCACTGTCATCCCCGAGCCCCGCCGCAACAAGCCGCACCGTGACGCCTGGGCACTCTGGCGACGCCGCCACCAATATAGCGCCCAGCAAGCCCACCAGCGATGGCATGCCTACGCCGACGAGACGCCACGGTAACGATCTACAACTGCCGTAACTGACGCGGATTTCGTGCTAGCTGTCACGATGGCTTACACAGGCATGCGGTGGAGCGAGGCCATCGGGCTGTCGCCGGAATGCGTCCATCAGGACATCGTGAATATCAATTGGAAGCTTTACGAGCTCGACAGCCGTTTCTACCGGGGTCGCCCCAAAGACGGATCAATCCGAGACGCCGATCTGCCGCCGTTCCTCGCTGAACTCCTGGCCTGGTATCTCGACACCAGCTCGGCACGGAAGTGCACGTGCCGGAATACTGAGCCACCGTGGTGCCCGGGAATGGAGTATGTGTTCCTCGGCCAGCGGAACCCTAGGCGCAACCACGTGCTAACCGCAGTTTAACGTCCCGTCCACTCCGATCCCCGGCCGGGTCTGCCCCCGGAGGGTAACTCCAGGCCGCCATAGGCTAGTGACGATGATACGGCAGTTGTAGATCGTTACCGTGGCGTCTCGTCGGCGTAGGCATGCCATCGCTGGTGGGCTTGCTGGGCGCTATATTGGTGGCGGCGTCGCCAGAGTGCCCAGG
>DATDGI010000203.1:0-3568 GCA_036522155.1 Streptosporangiaceae bacterium | reverse complement strand
GGACCAGCTGGACGCACGGCTTGACCGCCTCGCGTGGGGGCCGGTGCCGCGATGATCCGCACCATGCTGGACTCTGACCAGCCGGAGACGATGCCCGCAGGTGCCGACCTGATCGCCACCTACGCCGACCTGTGGTCCCTGGACCTGGCGGACTACCTGCGCGGGCTGTGCCGCCAGGTGGTCTGGATTGACCGCGGCAACGGTGACCCGGGTGGCATCGCGTCGGTTCTCGACGTAGAGCCGGGACTGTTCCGCCCCGGGCAGGTGCCCGCGTGGCTGGACGCCAAGGGGTTCGCCCGGACGCCGTTCCGCACCGTCTACTGCGACCGGGCCGACCTGGCCGCGGTGGAAGCCGACGCGGGCGGCCGGCGGTTCTGGCGATGGGTCGCCACACTCGACGGCACCGCCCACCTTGACGGCGCCGCGTGGCAGGACCGGCCTGCCGCCATCCAGTGCCTGCCCGCCGCGAAGCTCGGCTTCCATGCCGATCTGTCGCTTGTGCTGCGGGCCGGCTGGAACCCCACACCCTGATCGTCCCGGCCGCCGGCCGGGCAGGCATGAAAGGATCATGAACCATGACCGACGCACACCCAGATTCCCCGTCCGGCCGCGGGGACGCGGCCCCGGCCGCCAGCCAGCCGGGCACTGAGCTAGCGGTGCTCAGCCGGGCCGAAGTTGACCTGCTGCTCGCCCCCTACACGGTCAGCTTGCAGGAGTGGCTGAAAATGCTCCTGACCGACGCAGAATTTCCTGAGGTAGAGCAGGACGAAATCGGCATCGGCCTGCTCGCGTCCATCCTCACCGCCGAAACGTCAGAAGAGGCGCTGCGGGCGCTGGACTTGCAGCGGGCCAAGGTGCTGGCCGGCGGTGAGCCGGGCGGGCATTCGCCGCTACTGGAAATCACCGGGGCCAGGGCGCTGCGGTCCACGTTTGAGGACGGGCCGTCGTGCTATGCGATCGTGCAGGCCACGATCCTGGCAACCGGTGAGCGAATCCAGTTCACGACCGGCGCGAGAGCCGTCCAGGCGGTGATCGTCAAGCACATCGGCGAAGGCTGGCTGCCGTTCCGGGCGCTGCTGTCCATCCGACGCCAGGCCACCCAGCGGGGCTTCTACCCGCTCAACCTGGAGGCGGGCGGGTGAAACGCCGGCCAGCGCCGTGCAACGGCACCGGGACTCACCGCGGCTGGCGGCGGGGATTCCTGCTGTCCGGCGGCCGGTGGGTTTGCCGGGCGTGCCGCACACCGGCCTGACCGGGTGACCATCGCTCCCCGGCCCTGCCAGCCACGCTGACGGGCCGGGGGCCGGTGGCCACCCGGTCACGCCGGGACCGGGCTGGACGGCTGAGGGAGGCGCCATGGCGGGAGTGCGGGACCGTGTTCTGGCCCAGCTGCGCAAAGAGGACAGGGCGGCGGGCCAGATGTACCGGAGGCACCGGCAGCTGTGCTTCCCGTGCACGGCGTCGACAGCTAGCGGCAACACCGCCGGGCTGTGTGACATTGGCTGGCAGCTGGCCAAGGTGGCCACCCGGGCCGGTCACGCGGTCCGCGCCCGCCAGCACGAGCAGGCCGCCGGGGCATCCGGTCAGGGCAGGCTGTTCTAGGTGGGTGAGCCAGTCCCGGTCGCCGAAGGCGGGCTGATCGGCTCGGCGCTGCGGGCCGTGGGCGAGGGCGCCAGCGCCAACGCGTGGCTGCGGGCGCTGTCCGAAGGCGGGACCGGTGTCCGCCGTGCCGTCGGGCTGCGGATATTCGGCCAGGCCAAGGCGCTGGCCGCCGAATATCAGGCTGAGCCGACCCGGGCCGTTAACCAGGTGCCGTCCCGGGCCGAGATGCGCAGCTGGCCCACCCGGGCATCATCGGGCGTGCTCCAGACGGTGCAGATTTTCTACCGCGAGCGGGTCACCGGCCGCATCGTCCAGCGTTACTACTCGGTCAAAACCGACACCGGGGTGACCCGCGGTGAGGCAATCCAGCGGGCCATAGACGCCAACTCTGACAACGCTGAGCAGTATGAGCAGGACTTTATTGGCGCCGTGCACACCGGGGCCGCATCACTGGTCGCCGGGGCGGTGGCCTGAGTGGACACCGCACAGCCGTACGCGGGCCGGGTCGCCCACTGGGTTCGGCACAACTCCACAGAGCGGATGCCGCACCGCTGGATAGTTGCCGACTCTGAGGCGCAAAGCCACACCGAAGACGGCGCGGAAATACAGGTGCTCAGGTGCGCCTCAGCGGTCCGCTGGTCCGATGACCCCCGCGCGTGGTGCGATGACGAATGGGCTGATTTCACCAGTGCCGCGGACTTCTGGGAATGGGTGTCCGCCCATTGCCGCAAAGGCACCCGGACGGTTCTGTGGTTCCACAACGCCAGCTATGACTTGCGGACCCTTGACGCCTTTGCGCAGCTGCCCGCTATCGGGTGGCAGCTGGAATGGTGCAATCTTGACCGGGACGCCACAGTCGTCACCTGGCGGTCCGACGCGGGTACCCTGGTCATAGCCGACACCTGGACATGGCTTGCTAAGCCGCTGGCCGCTGTCGCGGGCATGACCGGCATCGCCAAGCCGCGCCTGCCCGGCCCGTCCGCCACTCTGGCGACCTGGCTGCGCAGGTGCCGGGCTGACGTGGGGATCACCGCTGAGGCGGTGCGCCAGCTGGTCTCGTTCGTCAAGGCCGAGCATCTGGGCAACTGGCAGCCATCCGGGGCGGGCATGGGCTACGCCACCTGGCGGCACCGTTTCCTGACGCACAAAGTCCTGGTCCACAACGACGCGCCAGCCCTGGCCGCCGAGCGGGAGGCGATGCACGCCGGCCGGGCGGAAGCATGGTGGCACGGCGAGGCGCCAGGCGGGCCGTTCACCGAATGGGATTGCCACATGTCCTATCCGCGGATAGCCGCCGAATGCGACGTGCCCGTTAAGCTGTTCGCCTATGACGACCACCCGTCAGCCACGGTGCACGAATGGGCGCGGAAGCACTGGACGATTCTCGCCCGGGTGATCGTCCGCACCGATGTGCCGGTCGTTCCGCACAACACCGGCCAGCGGGTCATCTGGCCGGTGGGTGAGTTTACAACGGTGCTCTGGCAGCCAGAGCTCGACCTGATCCGCGCCACCGGGGGCAGCTACCGGGTGATTGAGCAGTGGCGGTACAACGCGGCCCCGGCGCTGCGCGAATGGGCGCAATGGTCTATGGGTATCTGTGCCTCCCCCGATTCGCGAGTCACCCCCGTGCAGCGGACATGGGTGAAACATCAGTCCCGGGCTGTTATCGGCCGGCTGGCGCTGAGAAGCAAGTCATGGGAGTTGTGGGGCGGCAACCCTTACGGCTGGCTAGGGCTATCGGAAATGGTAGACGACGACACCGGGGAAACGTCCCGCATGATGCACGTCGGGAGCCGCACATTCTGTGAGGGTGAGCGGCGCGAGTCGTCGTCGTCGCTGCCGCAGATCACCGGTTACATAATGTCGGTTGCCCGGGTGCGCCTATGGGAGGCGTGCGCTGCCGCGGGAATCTGCCACGTCGTGCACGTCGACACCGACAGCCTGATCACCGGGGCGGCCGGGGACC
>DATDGI010000202.1:0-37239 GCA_036522155.1 Streptosporangiaceae bacterium | reverse complement strand
GTCGCGTTCGCCCCGTCGTTCGTCTTCGTGCTGGGCGGCGGGCGCTACTTCGAGCGGCTCCGCGGCAGCGCGGGCGTGCAGGCGTTCCTGACCGGCGCCGGCCCGGCTTCGATCGGGGCCATCGCCGGGGCGGCGGTGCCGCTCGGGCTGGCCCTGGCCCACCTGTGGCAGTTCGGCGTGCTGGCGCTGGCGGCGGTCTGGCTGATCGGGCTGCGGCGCGGCGTGGTCATCGCCATCGTTGGCTCGGCGGCGCTCGGCGTGATCGTTTTCCTGGCCGGAGGGCCGGTGACATGACGCACCGGGGACCGGCGTTGCGGGGCAGCGGACCCGAGCCCGATGCTGGAGCCATGGCAATCGGTGATCAGGTGGCGGGGCTCCCGAGCAGCGACTACGGGGAGGTGCTGTGGCAGCCGTCGCCGGAGTCGATCGCGCGGGCGCGGATCAGCGACTACCGGCGCTGGCTGGCCGGGCGCGGGGTGGCGGCGGGCGGTCCGGCCGCGACGACCCCGGCCCAGGCCGCGCGGGACCACCGGGCGCTGTGGCAGTGGTCGGTGGACGAGCCGGCCGCGTTCTGGGCGTCGCTCTGGGACTACTTCGGGGTGCTGGGCACCCGCGGGGACGGGCCGGTGCTGGCCGGCGGCCCGATGCCGGACGTGACCTGGTTCGGCGGCACCACCCTCAATTACGCGCGTAACGCCTTGCGGCCCGCGCTCACCGAGCCCAGCCGGACCGCCGTCATCGCCCGCGACGAGGAAGGCCGGCAGGTCACGCTCAGCTTCGGCGAGCTGGCCGCCGAGGTCGCCCGGGTACGGGCCGGGCTGGCCGCGCTCGGGGTGACCCGGGGCGACCGGGTGGCGGCCTTCCTGCCCAACGTCCCGGCCGCGCTGATCGGCCTGCTCGCCACGGCCAGCCTGGGGGCGATCTGGTCGTCCTGCTCGCCGGATTTCGGCCCGCACAGCGTGATCGACCGGTTCGCGCAGATCGCGCCGAAGGTCCTGCTCGCCACCGGCCACTACCGGTACGGCGGCAAGGAGTTCGACCGCCGGCCCGCGGTCGCCGAGATCGCCGCGGCCCTGCCCGGCCTGACCACGGTGATCATGGCTGGCGGCGAGGTGCCAGCGCCGGGCGTGGCGACGGTGGCGTTCGAGGCGCTGCCCGGCGACGGCGGGGCGGACCTGGACTTCACCGAGGTCCCGTTCGGCCATCCGCTGTGGGTGCTGTACTCCTCCGGCACCACCGGGCTGCCCAAGCCGATCGTGCACGGCCACGGCGGCATCGTGCTCGAGCACCTGAAGGCGCTCGGCCTGCACCAGGACCTCGGCCCCGGCGACGTGTTCGGCTGGTACACCACCACCGGCTGGATGATGTGGAACTATCTGGCCGGCGCGCTGCTGGCCGGGGCCACGATCGTGACCTACGACGGCAGCGCCACCTACCCCGGCACCGGCGCGCTGTGGCAGCTGGCCGCCGATACCCGGCTCACCTACTTCGGCACCGGCGCGCCCTACCTGCTGGCCTGTGCCAAGGCCGGGCTGTCGCCGGGCCAGGAGCATGACCTGACCGCGCTGCGCGGCATCGGCTCGACCGGCTCGCCGCTACCGCCGGAGGGCTTCCGGTGGGTGTACGAGCGGGTCGGCGCCCGCCCGCAGCTCGGCTCGTTCTCGGGCGGCACCGATCTGTGCACGGGCTTCGTCGGCCCGTCCCCGCTGCTGCCGGTGCGGGCGGGCATCATCTCCGGCGCGTGCCTGGGCGCGAAGGTGGAGGCCTACGACGCCACCGGGCGGCCGGTCACCGGGGAGGTGGGCGAACTGGTCATCTCCGGGCCGATGCCGTCGATGCCGGCCGGGTTCTGGAACGACCCGGCCGGGGAGCGCTACCGGGCCAGCTATTTCGGCACCTATCCGGGGGTGTGGCGGCACGGCGACTGGATCACCATGCTCGCCGACGGCGGCTGTGTGATCTCCGGGCGGTCCGACGCCACCCTGAACCGGGGCGGGGTCCGGATGGGCACGAGCGAGTTCTACCGGGTGGTGGAGCGGCTGCCGGAGATCGCCGACAGCCTGGTGGTGGACACCGGCCAGCTCGGCGCGGAGGGGCGGCTGATCCTGTACGTGGTACTCGCCGACGGCTGCCAGCTCGACGACGCCCTCATCGGCCGGCTGAAGTCCGCGCTCCGGGCCGAGCTGTCGCCCCGGCATGTGCCCGACGAGATCCACCAGGTGCCCGGCGTGCCGCGGACCCTGTCCGGTAAGAAGCTGGAAGTACCGGTGCGGCGGATCCTGCTCGGTACGCCGGTGGCGGAGGCGGCCGACCCGGACGCCATCGCCAACCCTGAGGTGCTGGCGCTATTCACCCGGCCAGCGCCGCCCGCGTAGAGTCGGAAACGAGCCAGGCAGGGCGATCAATGGCGATCGAGGAAAGCGCGTGACATCAGCAGAGCAGCGTGTGGCATCGGCCGAACGGCGGGCTGCGGCGGACACGGGCGAGGCGGTACGCGTCCTGCTGGCGGGAGCGGCGCGGGCCGCCGCGGCCGCGGGCGCGGGCGAACTCGGCGTCGGCGACCTGGACAGCTACCTCATCAGTTACTACCGGCTGATCGCCCCCGAGGATCTGCTCCCGTGCGGGCCGCTGGCGGTCGGCGGGGTCGCCGCCGAGCACGCCCGGCTGGCCGCCCGCCGCCCGCAGGGCCGCGCGCTGGTCCAGGTCCGGGCGGCCGGCCAGAGCACCTCGCTTGACGCGGCCCGGGGCGTGGTCGACATCGTCACCGACGACATGCCGTTCCTGGTCGACTCGATCACCATGGAGCTGAGCCGGCACGGCCTGGACAGCTACCACATCGTCCACCCGCAGCTGCTGGTGCGGCGGGACGTCAGCGGCGAGCTGTGGGAGGTGGTCGGCCCGCCGGTCGACGGCCGGCGCGGGCACGACGAGATCGCCGAGTCGTGGATGCACATCGAGATCGACACCACCGGGGTCGCCCTCGGCCAGCTGGAAAAGGACCTGCAGCGGGTGCTGACCGACGTCCGGGTCGCGGTCGAGGACTACCCGAAGATGCAGGGCACGGCGCTGCTGCTGGCCGACCGGCTGGCCGCCGAGGGACCGGCCGCGCCGGTCGAGACACAGGCCCTGCTGCGCTGGCTGGCGGACAACCACTTCACCTTCCTCGGCTACCGCGAGTACGACCTGACCGAGGGCCCGGACGGGATGGCGCTGATCGCGGTGCCCGGCACCGGGCTCGGCCTGCTGCGGCACGACAAGCGCGGGCCGTCCTCGTTCGCTGCGCTGCCACCGGAGGTCCGGGCCCGGGCCAAGGACCCGCAGCGGCTCATCCTGACCAAGGCCAACTCCCGGTCCACCGTGCACCGGCCCGCCTACCTCGACTACATCGCCATCAAGCGGGTCGACCAGGCCGGCCAGGTGAACGGCGAGTACCGGTTCATCGGCCTGTACACCCACGACGCCTACCACGAGAGCATCACCCGGATCCCGGTGCTCCGGCGCAAGCTGGCCGACGTGCTGGAACGGGCCGGGGTCGCCGTGGACAGCCACGACGGCAAGGACCTGGCCGAGATCCTGGAGGGCTACCCGCGGGAGGAGCTGTTCCAGACTTCGGTCGAGGAGCTGACCCCGATCGCGCTCGGCGTGCTCCGGCTGCGGACGCACCGGCAGACCCGGCTGTTCCTGCGCAAGGACGTCTACGGCCGGTTCATGTCCTGCCTGGTCTATCTGCCGCGGGACCGGTACACCACGCCGGTCCGGCTGCGCGCGCAGGAGATCCTGCGCCGGGCGCTGAACGGGGTGGCGGTCGAGTACAGTGCCACGGTCGGGGACTCGCCGCTGGCCCGGCTGCACGTGGTGGTGCGGGCCCAGCCCGGCACCTCGCTGCCGGACGTGGATCCGGTCGCGCTGGAGGCTGCGGTGGCCGCCGCGGTCCGCAGCTGGGACGAGGATCTGGCCGCCGAGGCCAGCCGGAAGCTGGGCGAGGGACCGGCCCGCGCCCTGCTCGGCCTGTGTACCGCCGCGATCCCGGAGACCTACAAGACCGACGTGCCCGCGGCCAACGCCCTCAGCGACTTCCTGCGGGTGCAGGCGCTGCTTGACGGCGGCCAGGACACCGCCTTCGACCTGTGGGAGGCCGAGAGCTACACCGGCGGCCGGCCGGTCACCGACCAGTCCCGGCAGGGAGTCTGGCGGCTCACCATCTACCGGACCGGATCCCCGATCACGCTCACCGACGTGCTGCCCCGCCTCCAGCACATGGGGGTTGAGGTGGTGGATGAGCACCCGTACGAGTTCACCGGCCCGGGGGTGGCAACGCCGTTCTGGATCTATGACTTCGGGCTGAGCCGCAGCGCCGACGCGGCCCAGGCCACCGCCCCGCCCGGGCATCCCGGGCCGGTCAAGGCCATGTTCGAGGACGCGCTGATCGCGCTGTGGCGGGGCGAGATCGAAGACGACGGGTTCAACGCGCTGGTCCTTGACGCCCACCTGACCTGGCAGCAGGTGGTGGTGCTGCGCACCTACGCCAAGTACCTGCGGCAGGCGGGCATCGCCTTCAGCCAGCGCTACATCGAGCGGGTGCTGGCGCTGAACACCTCGATCACCCGGCTGCTGGTCCGCCTGTTCGAGTCCCGGTTCGACCCGGCCCGCGCGTCCGGCGAGGCCGAGCGGAGCGAGGCCATCACCGAGGAGGTCCGGGGGCAGCTTGACGAGGTCGCCATCCTCGATCACGATCGGATCCTGCGCAGCTATCTGGGCCTGATCCTGGCCACGCTGCGGACTTCTTTCTTCCAGAACGGCCCGAGGCCGGGGCTGGCCGCGCCGGACGGGCCGCCCTACCTGGTGGTCAAGCTGGACGCTGGGCAGGTGCCGGAACTGCCCGCCCCCCGCCCGCGGTTCGAGCTGTTCGTCTACTCGCCGCGGCTGGAGGCGGTGCACCTGCGGTTCGCGCCGGTGGCGCGGGGCGGCCTGCGCTGGTCGGACCGGCGGGAGGACTTCCGGACCGAGGTCCTCGGGCTGGCCAAGGCGCAGGAGGTCAAGAACTCGGTCATCGTCCCGTCGGGGGCCAAGGGCGGGTTCGTCTGCAAGCAGCTGCCCGATCCGGCCGACCGCGAGGCCTACCAGGCCGAGGTGCGCGCCTGCTACCAGACCCTCATCCGGGCGATGCTGGATGTGACCGACAACCTGCGGGCCGGCCAGGTGCTGCCGCCCGCGGACGTGGTCCGGCACGACGGGGACGACACGTACCTGGTGGTCGCGGCGGACAAGGGCACCGCCACCTTCTCCGACATCGCCAACGAGATCGCCGGGCAGTACGGCTACTGGCTGGGCGACGCCTTCGCCTCCGGCGGGTCCGAGGGCTACGACCACAAGAAGATGGGCATCACCGCCCGCGGCGCCTGGGAGTCGGTCAAGTTCCATTTCGCCACGCTGGGGCTTGATACCAGCGCCGATGACTTCACGGTGGCCGGGATCGGCGACATGTCCGGGGACGTGTTCGGCAACGGCATGCTGCTGTCCCGGCACATCAAGCTGGTGGCCGCGTTCGACCACCGGCACATCTTCCTCGACCCGGAACCGGATCCGGCGGCCAGCTTCGCCGAGCGAGAGCGGATGTTCGCGCTGCCCCGGTCCTCCTGGGCGGACTACTCCGCCGCGCTGATCTCGGCGGGCGGCGGGGTGTGGCCGCGGACGGCCAAATCGGTGCCGATCTCGCCGCAGGCGCGGCAGGTGCTCGGGCTGGCCGGCTCGGTCACCGCGCTCGTGCCCGACCAGCTCATCTCGGCCATCCTGGCCGCCCCGGTGGACCTGCTGTGGAACGGCGGGATCGGCACCTACGTGAAGGCGACCTCGGAGACGCACGCCGACGCCGGGGACCGGGCCAACGACGCGGTCAGGATCGACGCCAGCCAGCTGCGGGCCCGGGTGGTGGCCGAGGGCGGCAACCTGGGCCTGACCCAGTCGGCCCGGATCGAGTACGCGCTGGCCGGTGGGCTGGTCAACACCGACTTCATCGACAACTCGGCCGGGGTGGACACCTCCGACCACGAGGTGAACATCAAGATCCTGCTGTCTGACAGCCTCGCCGCCGGCGAGCTGACCCCGCAGGCCCGGGGCGAGCTGCTGCACGCGATGACCGACGAGGTGGCCGCCCTGGTGCTGCGGCAGAACGCCGACCAGAACCGGGCGCTGGCCGCGGCCCGCGCGCAGGCCGCCCAGATGCTCCACGTGCACGCGCGCCAACTGCGCAAACTTGAGCGGGAACGGCGGGTCAGACGGCACATGGACTCACTGCCCGGGGACAAGGAGATCGCCGAGCGGCGGTCGGCGGGCCTGGGCCTGACCGGCCCGGAGTTCGCGGTGCTGCTCGCCCAGGCCAAGATCTCGGCGGTACAGGACGTGCTGGACTCGGACCTGCCGGACGATGAGTTCCTGCGCTCGGTGCTGTCGGGCTACTTCCCGGCCCCGCTGCGGACGGCCTATGCCAGCCAGATGGACCGGCACCCGCTGCGGCGGGAGATCATCACCACCGTCGTCGTGAACGACATGGTGAACGAGTCGGGGTCGTCGTTCCTGTTCCGTATGAACGAGGAGACCGGCGCCCCGGCGCCCGACATCAGCCGGGCCTGGCTGGTGGCCAGGGAAGTGTTCGACATGGCCGGGTTCTGGGGGCAGGTGGAGGCGCTGACCGGCAGCGTGGACGTGCCCACCCAGATCGCGCTGCTGCTTGAGGGGCGCAAGCTGACCGAGCGGGCGACCCGCTGGCTGCTGCAGAGCCGCCGCCAGCCGTTCAGCATCGCCAAGATGGTGGACTTCTTCGCGGCCGGGGTGGCCGCGGTTGGGGCGGGCCTGCCGGAGCTGCTGACCGGCCGCGATCTGTCCGGCTACACCGAACGGCTGGAGGCCTTCACGGCCCGGGGCGTGCCCGCCGGGCTGGCCCGGGGGGTGGCCGCGATGGTGCCCGCCTACTCGGCCTTCGACATCGTGGAGATCGCCGCCAGCACCGGCCGCGACATCACCGAGACCGCCGAGGTGTACTTCGACCTGGCCGACCGGCTGCAGATCAGCCGGCTGCGGGACCAGATCGTGGCGCTGCCCCGCGACGACCGGTGGAACACGATGGCCCGCGGCGCTCTGCGCGACGACCTGTTCGCGGCGCATGCCGCGCTGGCCGCGGACGTGCTGATGTCCACCGGGCCGGGCACGCCGGAGCGGCGGCTGGCGGAGTGGGTGCGCCAGAACGAGGGGACGGTGCGGCGGGCCGCGGACGTCTTCGGCGAGATCTGGGAGAGCGACCGGTTCACGGTCGCCACCTTGTCGGTGGCGGTCCGGGCGATCCGGTCGCTGGTCGCCAGCGGCGCCGCGGCTGACCCGCCGGGGCCGGGTGCTCGCGTAGGCTTTCCGGCATGACAAGTACCGACCCGGCAGCCGAAATCTCGGAACTGTCATCGACCCTCGCGTCGGTGGCAGCTGTCCTTGATCCGGATGCCATGCGGGGGGAGGCGGACCGTCTCCGTGAGCAGGCCGGCGATCCCGGCCTGTGGGATGACCAGGAGCGCGCCCAGGCGGTTACCCGCCGGCTGTCCTACCTGGAAGGCGAGCTGGCCCGGCTGGACAACCTGCAGCGGCGGCTGGAGGACACCAAGGTCATGTTCGAGCTGGCCGAGGACGAGCACGACGAGCCGACCAGGGAAGAGGCGGTCCGCGAGCTGGCGGCCCTGCGCAAGGAGGTCCAGCAACTGGAGGTCAGGACCCTGCTGTCCGGCGAGTACGACTCCCGCGAGGCGCTGATCTCCATCAACTCCCAGGCCGGCGGGGCGGACGCGGCCGACTTCGCGCAGAACCTCCAGCGCATGTACCTGCGCTGGGCGGAGCGCCACGGCTACCCGACCGAGGTCTACTACACCTCTTACGCCGAAGAGGCCGGCATCAAGTCCACCACCTTCGTGATCAAGGCCCCGTATGCCTACGGGACGCTCCGCGGGGAGCACGGCACCCATCGGATGGTGCGCATCTCCAAGTACGACAACCAGAACCGCAGGCAGACCTCGTTCGCCGGGGTGGACGTGATCCCGGTGGTCGACCAGGCCGACGACATCGACATCCCCGAGGACGAGATCCGGGTGGACGTCTACCGGTCAAGCGGGCCCGGCGGCCAGGGGGTGAACACCACCGACTCGGCGGTCAGGCTCACCCACCTGCCGACCGGGATCGTGGTCTCCTGCCAGAACGAGCGCAGCCAGATGCAGAACAAGGCGACCGCGATGGCGGTGCTCAAGGCCAAGCTGCTGGAGCGCAAGCGGGGGGAGCAGGAGGCCAAGATGGCCAACCTGCGCGGGGAAACCACCAGCAGCTGGGGCACCCAGATCCGGAACTACGTGCTGCACCCCTACCAGAACGTCAAGGACGTGCGGACGGGGCTGGAGACGGGCAACACCAGCGCGGTGCTCGACGGCGAGATCGACGACTTCATCGACGCGGAGATCCGCTGGCTCCGCAAGCAGGAGGCGGGCGCGGCCGGTTAGTGCGCCAGCTGGATCCACAGGGTGAACAGCAGCAGGGCGAGCAGGGCCGCCGCGACCAGCGGCAGGCTGAGGCCGGGCGAGTGCCGGTGGAACTGGGCGCGGGTGGCCTGGCAGGCGGGGCAGCGTCCCTCCACCACCGGTGTCGCGCACTGAGCACAGATCAGGTGTTCGCAGCTCATCGATGTTCCCCCTGGCCTGGTGCGTTCCCGGTCACTTCACCAGTGTTGCACGTCTCCAACCAGTTTCCCCCCTAGACTGTCGTCTGGCCAAACCGGGCAGAGCGCCCAGCCGCGAGCCGGGAAGGCCCAACAGCGGCCGCCCCGCCCCCGCGGCCGCACCGGTCCGAATTCGTCGAGCGCGTGTGATGGGCCTGTGATCCACTTCGATAACGTCACTAAGACGTACACAAATCAGAGCCGACCAGCTCTGGAGAACGTCAGTCTCGATGTCGAGAAGGGCGAGTTTGTCTTCCTGGTGGGTCCGTCCGGTTCCGGGAAGTCCACCTTCCTGCGGCTGATCCTGCGTGAGGAGCGTCCCAGCGAGGGCCGGATCTACGTGGCCGGCAAGGACCTGGCCCGGCTCACCAACTGGAAGGTGCCCTATCTGCGCCGCCGGATCGGGTGCGTGTTCCAGGACTTCCGGCTGCTGCCGAACAAGAACGTCTACCACAACGTGGCGTTCGCCCTGCAGGTCATCGGCAAGCCCCGCCGGTTCATCCGCAAGGTCGTGCCCGAGGTCATCGACCTGGTGGGCTTGGAGGGCAAGCACGAGCGGATGCCCGACGAGCTGTCTGGCGGGGAGCAGCAGCGGGTAGCGGTAGCCCGGGCCTTCGTCAACCGGCCGATGATCCTGCTCGCCGACGAGCCGACCGGGAATATCGACCCGGCCACCTCGATCGGGATCATGAAGGTGCTGGACCGGATCAACCGGACCGGCACCACGGTCGTCATGGCGACGCACGACGCGGCGATCGTGGACTCCATGCGCAAGCGGGTCATCGAGCTGGAGTACGGCAAAGTCGTCCGTGACCAGTCACGTGGGGTATACGGCCAGGCGTACTGACCAGGCCGGCCAGGTCGCCTGGCCGGCCTCAGCCCACCGATTGCCGAGGGATTGCGACCATGCGTGCACAGTTTGTCCTCCAGGAGGTCTGGACCGGCCTCCGGCGCAACCTGACCATGACGATCGCACTCGTCGTGGTGGTCGCGATCAGCCTGGCGCTGCTCGGCACCGGCCTGCTGTTCGTCAAGCAGGTGGACAACACGCGCACCTACTGGCAGGGCAAGGTCCAGCTGTCCATCTACCTGTGCACGGCCACCAGCGTGAGCCCGCAATGCCGGCAGAACGGGGCGGCCACCCTGGCCGAGAAGAACCAGATCGCCGCGGACCTGCGGGCGCTGCCGCAGGTGGAGAAGGTCTACTACGAGTCGCAGGCCCAGGCGTATGTGCATTTCAAGCAGGACTTCTCGCGGGATCCCTCGTTCACCAACCTGGTCACCAAGTCCGAGATCCCCGACTCCTTCCAGGTGAAGCTCCGCAACGCCGAGGCCGATTTCAACATCGTGGCCGGCACGGTCCAGGGCCGGCCGGGGGTGGACCAGATCGTCAACGACTCCTCGATCCTGGCCAAGTTCTACAAGCTGCTCGACGGGGCCAGGAACGCGGTGGTGATCATCGCCATCGTGCTGATCATCGCGGCGGTCCTGCTGGTGGCGAACACGATCCGGCTGTCGGCCTTCAACCGCCGCCGGGAGACGGCCATCATGCGGCTGGTCGGCGCCTCGAACTTCTACGTGCAGCTGCCGTTCCTGGTCGAGGGGATCATCGCGGGCATGTTCGGCTGGCTGGTCGCGGCGGCCCTGCTGATCGCGGTCAAGCAGCTCGGGCTGGACACCCTGCAGCAGTACTTCCCCTACAACGTCCAGCTCAGCGTGACCGACCTGGTCGAGGTCATCCTGCTCGCCATGGTGATGGGGGTGGTGCTGTGCGGCGCCACCTCGTTCCTCACCTTGCGCCGCTACCTGCGGGCGTGAGGCCCCGGACGCCGACGACGGCCAGGGCCGTGGCTGAGCAGCCGGGACGCAGGGTTGTTGCCCGCAACCGCCGGGCGAGGCACGATTATCACATCGAGGATGTCGTTGAGGCGGGCCTCGTCCTCACCGGCACCGAGGTGAAGTCACTGCGCGCTGGCCGTGCCTCCCTGACCGACGGGTTCGGCCAGATCACTGAGGGCGAAATGTGGCTGCTCGGGGTGCACATTCCCCAGTACGCCCACGGAACCTGGACCAATCACGAACCGAGGCGGCCTCGCAAGCTGCTGCTGCACCGGAAGGAGATCGACCGGCTCGCCAGCCAGACCGCCGAGCGCGGCCTCACCCTGATCCCGCTCTCGCTGTACTTCTCGAATGGGAAGGCCAAGGTCGAGCTGGCGCTGGCCCGTGGCAAACGGACATACGACAAGCGCCAGGATCTGGCGCAGCGGGACGCTGCCAGGGAGGTTGAACGTGCCTTCCGGCGGCGAGGTTAGCGGAGGGGCAGGCGATGGCCTCCTACCGTAGGCGGGGCTCGCACGCGGCCCGGCCAGCAGCCTCTCCCTTCGTCACCGTCAAACGCGCACCAGAACCCGGCGCTGGCGGGAGCGCACCGGTGACGGGCGCGCTCCCGGGGGGTGGCCGGAGGAGCGTACGGGGGATCAGGTTGAACGAGTTTCGCGCCCCACCGTCGCTGGTGAAGGTGATAGCGGCGGTGATCGCGGTCGGCCTGGCCGTGGCCGGGTTCGCGGGCGGGCTGTGGTCCACCCCATCAGCCGAGCCCGCGGTGGAGGCCTTCCTGCTGGCCTGGCAGGACCACCAGTACCAGGCGGCCGCCCAGCTCACCACCGGCAACCCGGCGATGGTGTCCCGGGCCCTGGAGGACGCTTACCTCCAGCTCGACGCGGCCGCCTTCTACCTGTCGATGGGGCCGATCAGCCAGCACGGGAACCAGGCCCGGGCGTCCTTCCAGGCCTCGGTGGACCTCGGCCAGGACGGCGCGCCGTGGGACTACCACGGCGCCTTCAACCTGCGCCAGACGCCAGCGGGCTGGCGGGTGGTGTGGACCCCGCAGGTGATCAACCCGGGCCTGCGCCCCGGGCTGCGGCTGGCGGTCGTCTCCACCACGCCGCAACGGGCGCTGCTGGAAGACGCCGCCGGCGCTCCGTTGCAGCAGCCATCGACCGTGTACGTGGCCGGGGTACGGCCGGACCGGCTCGCGAACCCGGCCGCCACCGCGGCCGCGCTCGGCCGGGTCACCAAGCTGGACGCCAGCCAGCTGCTCGGCTGGATCCTGGCCGCGCCGCGGTCGTCCTTCCAGGAACTGGTGGTGCTCCGGCCCAGCCAGTACCGCTGGATGGCCCACCGGCTGGCCCACGTACCCGGCCTGATCATCAAGCCGGCCAGGGCGCGGCTGTTCTCCAGCATCGCCCCGGCCGTGGTCGGCTCGGTGGGCGCGGAGGCCTCCGCTGAGCTGCGCGTCGAGGGCATCTCCTACCGCCCGGGCGCCACGGTGGGGCTGACCGGGCTGCAGAAGGCCCGCAACCACGACCTGGCCGGCACACCCACCGTCCAGGTGGTGACGGAGACCGCGAAGGGCCGCAAGGTGGCGGTGCTGAAGAGCTGGCCGGGACAGGCGTCGCGGCCGGTCCGCACCACCCTCGACACCCGGCTGCAGCTCGCGGCCGACGGTGCGCTGGCCTCGGTGCCCGAGTCCGCCGCGGTGGTCGCCATCCAGTCCTCCACCGGGCGCATTCTGACCGTCGCCGCCCACAGTGCGCGCGGCATCGGCCCGATCGACCCGCTGGCCGGCCAGTACCCGCCCGGGCCGGCCTTCACCATCGTCTCCACCGAGGCGCTGCTGGCCAGCGGCATGCAGGTGAGCCGGCAGGTGCCCTGCCACCGGGTGAACGACGTCGGTGGGGAACTGTTCACCAATGTCCCGCGAGAGCGGGATTTCGGCAGCCAGCCACCGTTCTCGGCCGATTTCGCACATGCCTGCGGCACCGCGTTCAGCGGCCTGTCGCTCGGCCTGACCGGGCGGGAGCTGACCGCCGCGGCCACCGGGTTCGGGCTCGGCGCCAGGTGGCAGCTGCCGCTGACGAGCTTCTCCGGGTCCATGCACTCGCCCAGCAGCGTGGCGGCGGTCGCGGCCGGCACCATCGGCGAGGGCAGCGTGCTGGTCAGCCCGCTGGCCATGGCCCTGGTCGCCGGGCAGGTGGACAGCGGCAGCCAGCATGCCCCGTCGCTGATCGTCACGCCCGGTGATCCGGCCAAGGCGGCCAGGACGGCGGGCTCGTTCAGCGCCGCGAACCTGGCTACCCTGCGCGCCCTGATGCGGGCCACCGTGCACGACGGCGTGGCCCGGCAGGCGGATCTGGCCGGGCAGCCGGTGCACGGCCAGGTGGGGACGGTGCTGTACCGCCCGGGCAAGCATGAGATATGGGCCAGCTGGTTCGTCGGTTACCGCGGGGACGTGGCCATCGCGGTGCTGGAGCTCGGCCGGTCCGCCGCCGCCTCGGCCGCCCCGCTGGCGGCCCGGGTGCTGGCCGCGGCCCCGTAACAAGGGGAGGGGCACCGTAGCAGCCCACCGCCGCGGGCCGAGCCGGGCCTTGATCAAGTCGTGACCTTAATTTTCGTGACTCGGAGCAACCAAGCTACTACTCCTTGACGTCTTACTGGTTGACTGAGTGCCGCTTGGGGGGTTGCGGCCCAGTCGTCGTGATGAGAACCGGGCCTCATCTCGGGGGAGGCCCGGGTTTATGACCGGCCCCGACCCTGCCGGTCCGCCCCCGTGGGTGCGATTCGGCCACCGCCAGTGCCCACGGGGGCATCTCACGTTTTCCGCCACCTGCCGGGAATCCCCGGTTGGCCGTCCCGCGTTGACACGGTAACGTCGTAAGACGTGCTGAGGCGGCGGCTGGCGCCCTCGCCTCGTTGACAACTCAACAGGGGGTGACAGGCTTCGACTTTGGTGGTTGATCCAGGTGAAGCGGGCCGAGGACTGCGGACATAACCTCGTTAACACTGTGACCGCAACCAAAATAAGTGCCAATGTTAAGCGCACTGCCCTCTCCCTCGCGGCCTAACGCGAGTTAGGGGCTGTCAGCCCGGGAGTTCCTCCGGCCCGGTGTCTGGCATCAGTGAGGAGGATCCACCGCTAAGCCCGGTCGCGGGGCTGAGCGGGACACCTAACAGCGACTGAGCCCGTCGGCGGCTGGCCTGCACGACCGCCGGGGCTGAGAAAAGCGACGCAGGCTGCGCCCGGAGAAGCCCTGGTGATGCACTGAAGGACGCGGGTTCGATTCCCGCCACCTCCACTAACTTTTGTCATGGCGCGAACCGCGTGGGCTGCCGTACGCGGCTGAGGCGCGCTGTCTGGGCGTTACTCGGTGCGTAGCGCCGTGGCTGTCCTGCTGTGCGCGGCCCAGCCGGCTGGCGGTAGCGCTCCGGCGACTGCGATCACGGTGCCGGCCAGGGCCAGCGCGGCGAGTTCCCAGCCGCGGTACACGTCCAGGAAGCTAGCTGGCAGCCCGGTGCCTGCCGCGGCGGCCATAGCGGGCACCAGGTGGCGTTGCAGCACGATACCGGCGGGGACCGCGATCGCTCCGGCTGCTAGCCCGGTGCCGGTGACTGAGCAGACGATCATGGCGATGGTCTGCCGTGGTGTCATTCCGACGGCCTTGAGCACGCCCAGGTCATGTACCCGTTCCCTGGTGTTGAGCAGGACGGTGTTCAGCACGCCGAGCCCGGCCACGGCGGCCAGGAGCAGCGTCAGGGTGGCGATCAGGCCGTCGACGATCGGCAGGCCTCTGTTGGTGTTGTTCACGCTGACGTAGTAGGTCGGCCCGAGCCTGCTGCTCAGCGCCTGCGCGTACGCGCCGGGGGAGGTACCGGGGCGCAGCCCGATGTCGTACTGGGTGACGGCGAGCGGGTGGCCGGGCCGGGCCAGAGTGCGCCCGTCGGTGATCATGGCCAGCCCGGCGTTGTCGCTGTCGAAGACTTCCCCGACGATCCGGACCGGGATCTGCCTGCCGCCGAACGTGAGCGTGACGGTGTCTCCGATGGTGGTACCAGTGGCGGCGAGAAAGCCGGCGGGCACGTCAGCCTGGCCGGGGGCGGCGTACCAGTGCCCGCTGATCATCGGGTAGCCGGTCCAGGCGGCGTTGCCCTGGAACCCGGTGACCGGTATCTGTCCGGTCAGGCCTGCCACACGTGCCTGCTCGTCTGCCTCGGCGACGTAGTGCAGGGTTCCGGGCTGGGCGTGCAGGGCGGCCGGAACGGTCAGCGGCTGGGCGCGGCGGTGATGGTGGCCGTGGCCGGTCACGACAACGCCCGCCGGCCCGCCCGGCGGGACCTGGATCTGGATTTGCTCGGTGCTGGTCAGCGACAGGCCGGCCACCACGCGGCCCAGCGACCCGGCCAGGCCTGCGGTGAGGGTTACCGCGGTGGCGCCGGCCAGGACGGCGGCCAGGGTGAGCGCGGTGCGGGCCGGGCGGGCGAAGGGGGCCGCGAGGCCCATCGTCACCGGCCGGGGCAGTCGGAGCCTGGCCAGCTGCCGGTGCGGGGCGAAACCCCGGCCGGAGCGCGGCGCCCGGCCCGCGGTGATCGCCTCGATGGCGCTGAGCCGGCCCGCGCGGATGGCTGGCAGCAGCGCGGCGCTGCCGGCCAGGCCGCAGATGGTCGCCGCGACGGCCACATCCAGCCAGGCCGGCGTGCTGAGCATGCTGACCTGGTAGGCGCTGGCGGCCCTGGCGAGCAGCGCGGCGGCCAGCAGGTTCCCCAGGGCAAGCCCGGCCAGGGCTCCGGCGACGGCCGGCGCGACCGCCTGGCCGGTGTAGGCCGCGGCTACCTGGCCTGGGGTGAAGCCGATGCTCTTGAGGATGCCGATCCGGCGGTATCCGGTCACGACCGCGCCGCTCACCACGTTGATCACGACCAGCGCCGACATCACCACGCCGATGAGGCCGATCGCGATCAGGAACGGCGCGATCGGGGTGATCCCCGGCGATTCCTGGGCCCTGACGGTGAGGTAGGACTGGGTGCCGGTTACGGCGCCCGCCGGCAGCGCCGCGGCGACCGTCGCGACGTCAGCGCGGATCGCCATGGCTGTGCCCGCGCTGGCGAACCGGTACAGCATCTGCGCGCTGGGCGGTGTCCCTGGCCGGCGCAGCCTGCCGATCTCCGCCGGTGTCACCCAGCCGTCCGCTGAGTTTGTGGCAGATGCTGCGACGCCGACCACGACCAGGCGGGGCATGCCCGGCGCGCCGGTCACCGTGAGCTGCGTGCCCAGGCCCACGCCCTGGGGGAGGCTGCCGTCGGGGTACACGTCGGCGCTGGACAAGACGATCTGGCCGGGCCGGGTTGCCCAGTGGCCCGAGCGCAGGGTGAGGTCGTCGACCGGGCCACCGGGGGACGCGCGCCCGGCCAGTGTCATCGGCGGCATGCTTTGCGGGGCGAGGCATGGGCTGGCCGGGGTCGCGCGGGCGCATCCACCGTGGGCGTCAAGCCGGGGTGTGGTGGTGACCTCGGCGAAGGGCCCCGTGGCGGCGGTCACCGCCGCCAGCCGCGTGCTCGCGGTCAGCTCAGCTTGAGTAGCGCGAGCGGAGTCGATGACCGCCGCGACGTCCGCGCCGTGCGCTGAGCTGAACGCGTGGTCGAACGGGGCACCCGAGTCGATGGCCAGGGCCAGGCCCGCGACCGAGGCGCCGGTGGACACCAGCGCGACCAGGGCGATCACGATCGTCTGGATCCGGTGGCGGGTCAGCCCGGCGCGCAGGGCCGACAGCCCAAGGCCCGGCCTCATCGGCGCCGCCCTGCTGCTGGGCTCCCGGCGATCGGGCTGGGAGTGTCACTGGCGATCTGGCCATCCACCAGCCGGATGACGCGGCTGGCGTAGCGCGCCGCGAGATCGGGGTTGTGGGTGACCAGGACTATGGTCTGCCCGGAGGAGTGCAGGTCAGCCAGCAGAAGCCCGATCTGCTCGCCGGTCGCAGTGTCCAGCGCCCCGGTCGGCTCGTCGGCCAGCAGCAGCGCGGGCCGGTTCACCAGCGCGCGGGCGATCGCCACCCGCTGCTGCTGCCCCCCCGACAGCCGGCCTGGGTAGGAATCGCCGAGCTGGCCGATCCCGAGGGACGCCAGAAGCTCATCAGCCCTGGCGCGTGCCCTTCCCCGCCGGGCGCCGGCCAGCTGGGCCGGGAGCAGCACATTATCCAGGACCGTGAGGTCATCGAGCAGGTTGAAGAACTGGAAGATCATCCCGATCTGGCCGCGCCGGAACCTGGCCACCCCGGTCTCGGTCAGCGTGTCCACCCGCTGCCCGGCCACTGTCACCGTGCCGCTGGTTGGCTTATCCAGTCCGCCGATCAGGTTCAGCAGCGTGGATTTCCCGCTGCCCGACGGGCCCATCACCGCCACCGCCTCCCCCGGCGCGACCTCCAGGCTGACCCGGTTAAGGGCAGGCTGGCTGCCCGCGGCATAGGTCTTGCTGACCTCGCCGAGCCGTATCACAGCATCCATGCGGGCAACGTAGGCCGGACGGCGCAGCGGGCGCGTCGGCCCGGCTATGTAATCTCCGGCCGCCACGTACCAGGCGCCGGTCATCCTTTCGATGTAACGGGTTAGCCCGCGCAGCGGATGGCCCGGCCGGGGCATTGCGCGACAATGGTCAGGTGGACGCGCAGATCATCCAGCTGGCAGCCGTGCGGCGCGTGCGCGGCACGGCGCGGCGGATCGTGACCTTGGCGCGGTCCGCGGACCAGCCGGCCAGGCCTACCAGACGCCAGATCACCGCCGACGCCGCGTTCGCCCTGGCCGTGGCGGTCGCGTCTTTGGCCATGATGTTCCTCAGCGCCCGCGGCTCGGTGGCTCTTGAGTGGAAGCACGGTGTGCTGTTCGCGGTAGTGGCGCGCGCGGCCCCGCTGACCATCCGCCGGCGACGCCCGCTGACGGCTTTCGGGCTGTGCCTGGCCGCTTGCCTGCTGCTGGCCGACCTGCCCGGGATCGCCCTGGCCAGCATAATCGCGCTGGTCCCGGCCGCGTACTCCGTCGTAACGTACAGCCGTTACCGGAGCGCGGCGCTGCCGAGCGTGGCGGCGGGCGTGCTAGTTCTGGTTTTCCTGGCTGCGGCGCCAGCGCTGTCGCGCGGCGGCCTGCTGCAGACAGCGGTGCTGGTGTTCACCCCCGTGGTCATCGCCGGCATCGTCGGCAACGCCATGCGTCTATGGCGCCAGCGGGCGGGCGAGTACCGGGCCCGGCTGGCCCGGCTGCAGGCCGAGCACGAGGACGCCACCCACCGGGCGGTCGCGCTCGAGCGGTCCCGCATCGCAGGCGAACTGCACGACGTGGTGACGCACAACGTCAGCATGATGGTCGTGCAGGCCGGCGGTGCCCGGCGGGTGCTCGCCGCCGAGCCACAAGAGGCCACATCGGCGCTGCTGGCTATCGAAGAATGCGGCCGGGCCGCGATCACTGAGCTCCAGCACCTCCTCGGCCTGCTCACGCTGCAAGATACCGGCCTGTCGGGCATGCCCGGCGGCGGGCCGCCTCAGCCGCAGCCGGGCCTCGACCGGCTGCAGTCGCTCATCGACAAGGTCACAGGCGCTGGGGTGCCCGTCGAGCTGCGTGTCAGCGGCCAAGCGCGGGCGCTGCCGCCCGGCATCGACCTGGCCGCCTACCGGGTGATCCAGGAGGCGCTTACCAACGTGATCAAGCACGCGGGCCAGCCCAGGACCACCGTGACGATCGAGTATCACCACGACGACCTTTCGATCGAGGTCGCTGATGAGGGCAGGGAGGCCAAGCCGACCCGCCGCCCTCCCGCAGTACCTCGTGAAGCGGGCACGACTCCGGGCCGCCCAGGCGGGATTCCCGGCGCCGGTCGGGGCCTGCTTGGCCTGCGCGAGCGGGTCTCGCTGTACGGCGGGGAACTCACCGCCGGGCGAACTCCTGGCGGCGGCTGGCAGGTCAGGGCCCGGATACCCGACGCAGCTGCGCTCGTGACTCCTCCGGCGCCCACGTGACAGCCACCAATTGCACAGCCGACCCGTCCGCGCCGCGCGTCGTCATCGCCGACGACCAGACCCTGGTCCGAACCGGCTTCCGCATGATCTTGCGCGACGCGGGGATACCGGTCGTCGGCGAGGCTGCGGACGGCGCTGGGGCGGTCGCCGCGGTGCTGGAACACCACCCCGACGTGGTCCTGATGGACATCAGGATGCCGGAAATGGACGGCCTGGAAGCCACCAGGCGCATCATCGCCGCGGAGCCGGAGACTAGCTGCCGGATCATCATCTTGACCACATTCGACCTAGACGAGTATGTCTATGCCGCGCTGGCCGCCGGGGCCAGCGGGTTCCTGCTCAAGCACGTCTCTCCCGAGTACTTGACCGCCGCGATCCGCATGGTGCGCGCCGGGGACGCCCTGCTCGCGCCGTCCGTCACCCGCCGCCTGGTGGAACGGTTCGCCCCCCGCGACCGAGTCGGCCAGCCCGTGCGCCGTGAACTGTCTGCTCTCAGCCCTAGAGAGGCTGAAGTGCTGCGCTTGCTGGCCCGCGGGCTGAGCAACGCCGAGCTAGCAGAGGAACTGGTTCTCAGCGAGGCAACCGTCAAGACCCACGTCGCCCGGATCCTCGCCAAGCTGCAACTCCGCGACCGGGTACAGGCCGTCGTCCTCGCGTACGAGACCGGTCTGGCAACTCCAGGCCAGGCCTCCGGCGACGACT
This sequence comes from Streptosporangiaceae bacterium, assembly GCA_036522155.1. GTDB lineage: Bacteria > Actinomycetota > Actinomycetes > Streptosporangiales > Streptosporangiaceae > UBA9676. The sequence continues at coordinate 17,961 of DATDGI010000202.1, read as the reverse complement.
CAACCGCTCAGCAGGGCTGACGCGCTCCGGGAGACCGGAGTCCACCAGGTCTGGCACGACCCCGGGATCACTCGGCGATCATCCTGCCGGTCGGCTGACCCCAGACCCCGGCGGCTACGATGTCACCGTCCCATGACCCCGGAGTTTGCCCATGCATGCGGTCGACATCATCATCCCCATAGGCTGGCTCGGCTTCTGGGTCTACTGGCTGGCCGCCTCCTTCGGGGTCAAGGCGGGCCGGACCCGCTGGGCCCGATTCGCCGCCCTCCGGGTCGGCATCATCGTCATCATTCTCCTCCTGCTGCGTGGTAGGTCCCTTAAAAGCACGACGGTTACGGCCGATCCATGGCTGCAAGGCATCGGCCTCGCCATCTTCCTGCTGGGGCTGGGGCTGGCGGTATGGGCCAGGCTCTATCTCGGCCGGAACTGGGGGATGCCGATGACGCAAAAGGCCGACCCAGAACTAATCACGACCGGGCCGTACGGCAGCATCCGCCACCCCATCTACTCGGGCATCATCCTGGCGATGATTGGCACGGCCATCGCCGTCAGCCTGTACTGGCTGGTAGCGGCCGTGTTGCTGGGCGTTTACTTCATCTACAGCGCCTTCATGGAAGAACGCTTCATGGCCGGCCGCTTCCCCGACTCCTATCCGCAGTACAAGCGATCAACCAAGATGCTGGTCCCCTACCTTTTCTGAGCTTCACCCGGGACGGCCGAGGCCGGCCAGCCGGCACTGGGGGCGGGCGTACCTGGCGAGCTGGGTGTGCGCGGTGAACGCCTGGCGGCAGAGGGTGCGGGCGGCGGCACCACAGTCGTGCAGGATGCCGCCCCCGGTGCTGCTGGGTACCACCACGTTGATACAGCCGTGCCCGGAGCCGCCGTAGCGGCCGGAACTGGCCGCCGCCCAGGCGCCGAACCCGCCGAGCAGCACCACCAGGGCCACGCCCACCACGACGAAGACCCGTTTCTGGCGTGGGGTGAGCGATTCCCCGCGCCGGTTGGGGTGGCGCCCTTCCATGGCGACTCAGCTTAGGCGGTGGGCCGGACCCCGGACCCGGGGCTGGCCGCGCCGCCAGGTGCTGTCCGGTCACCGCAGCGCCGTCCAGGCCGCGTAGGCGGCCAGGGCGGTGAGCATCACCGCGGTCACGATCTGCAGGTGCCGGTCACTGATCAGGTGGCCCAGGTGCCGGCCACCGGTGACCGCGATGGCCGCCGCCGACCACAGGGCCAGCAGGGCGCCCGTCCCCACCGACAGCGGTGAGTGGTACTGAGCGGTCAGGTTGGCGGTCAGGATCTGGGTCAGGTCACCCCATTCGGCGGCGAAGATGACGGCGAAGGCGGTGAGGACGGGCCGCCAGCTTGGTACGTCAGCGGATGGGCCGGCGCCGGCGTCCGCGGGCCGGTCCGGGTCCGGTTCCGGGTCCGGTTCCGGTTCCGGGTCCGGTTCCGGGTCCTGGGCCCTCAGCGCGGCCCGCGCGGCGATGACCGCTCCGGCCAGGAAGACCAGGGCGGTGGCCGTTTCCAGGACCCGCGCCGGCAGCAGCCGGAACGCCAGCACCCCGACGGTCGTGGCCAGCACGACGTGGATGGCAAACGCTCCCGCCGCCCCCAGCCAGGTGGCGGCGGGACGCCCGCGCGAGGCCAGCACCAGCGAAGCGAACATGGTCTTGTCCGGCAGTTCGCCGATGAAGATGACAGGAAACACCGTCGCGGCGATGGCGACATTCACAGCCAGCGTTCCAGCCAGCGGAACTCTTCGGCCAGCAGGTGCAGGACCGATTCCCTGGCCAGGTAGGCGTGGCTCTCGTAGGGCAGCACCACCAGCCGGGCGGTGCCGCCGGTGCCCCGGATGGCGTCGAACAGCCGCTGCGACTGGATGGGATAGGTGCCCGGGTTGCTGTCCTGCTCGCCATGGATCAGCAGCAGCGGCGCGGTGATCTGATCGGCATGCCGGAACGGCGAGACCCGGTCATACACGGCCGGCGCTTCCCAGAAATTGCGCCGCTCGGTCTGGAAGCCGAACGGGGTCAGGCTGCGGTTGTAGGCGCCGCTGCGGGCAATGCCGGCCGCGAACAAATCCGTGTGCGCCAGCAGGTTGGCGGTCATGAACGCGCCGTAGCTGTGGCCGCCGACCGCCACCCGCCCGGGGTCGATGATGCCCGCCTCGGCCAGCGCCCCGATGTGGGCACCGGCGGCCGCGGTGATCTGCTCCAGGTAGGTGTCGTTCATGGTCTCCGGGTCGCCGATCACCGGCATGGTGGCATCGGCCAGCACCGCATACCCGCGCAGCACGAAGACCGCCGGCCCGAGCGGGGTCAGCCGGGTGAACTCGCCGGTGCTGCCCCGGACCTGGCCCGCCATGTCGGCGGCGCCGAAGTCGGACGGGTAGGCCCACACCACCAGGGGCAGCCGCCCGTCGCGGGCCGGGTCGTGGCCGGGCGGCAGGTAGAGCATCCCGGACAGGCCCACACCGTCGCCCCGGTCGTGCACCACCAGCCGTTTGGCGATGCCGGTCAGCTCCGGGTGCGGGTCCGGCCAGCTGGTCAGCGGCCGGGCCGGGGAGCCGTCGAGCCCGGCCGCGCGCAGGTTCGGCGGCTCGGTGGGGCTTTCGTGCCAGATCACGACCTCGGGCCAGCCGGCGCCGGTGAACCCGATGACATGCTCGACGCAGCCCGGCGGGCTCTGGTGGAGCCGGGTCCCGGCGCGGGTGGCCAGGTCGAAGCGGTCGAAGAACGGATGGTTGCCGTCCGGCGAGGCGCCGTCACCGCGCAGGTAGATGGCGGAGCCGTCGTCCAGCAGGGTCCGGCGGCCGTCGGGGCGCAGCACGGTCAGCGGATTCCCCGGGTCGCCATAGGCGTCGTCCATGGACAGGTCGAAGATCACCCGCCTCTCGCCCGGTGCCGCCAGATCCAGCAGCCAGGTGGTCAGCCAGCGCCGGTCGCGGTCGTGCTCCATCAGCAGCAGCTGGTGCGGCTCATCCAGGTCGTACCAGCCCAGGCAGCGGTGCTGCAGGTCGGTCACGGCCGCGGGTTCGCCGGTGAACGGCGCGGCGAGCCGGAAGAGCCGGTCGCGGTGCCTGGCCGGGGCGACCGGGTCGCCGCCGTCCAGCGCCTCCACCCAGACCAGGCTGGCCGGCGCCCGCTCCTCCCAGCTGACCAGGCGCGGGCCGGTCGGTACCCCGTGCCGCGGGACCTCGTCGCTCACCGGCAGGTCGGCGACGACGGCGACCGGGGTCCCATCAGCCCGCCACACCTCCGCCCCGCGGGCGAACAGCCCCCACGGGACGCGAAACGAGAACGGCCGCCGCAGCCGGTAGACCAGCAGATAGGTCCCGTCGGGCGATTCGTCGACGCTCTGGTACAGCCCGGGTGGCCCCAGCACGGCGCGCTGGCCGGTGACCGGGGCGACCCGGCACGGCAGCGTGGTGGCCAGCGTCTCGAACGCGTCCTCGTCCGCGGGCGTCCGGAGCAGATCGGTGAAGGTGGCCATCTGTGAGTGCTTGCCCGCGGTCTCGTCGATCTGCGGCTCGATCGGTGGCTGGGCCAGCGGCTGAGCGTCGCCGGGAGCGGCGAGCACCAGCAGCGACCGGCCATCACGCGACCAGCCGACGGTCGAACCGGCTGAGGTGTCCCCGCCCAGCACGTCCCGAACGGTCAGCTCCGGCACCTGGTTCGCCGTGGCGGTCTCGGCGTCGGCGACCCAGACCCCGATCCCGTCGGCCCGATCCATGGTGAAGGCGAAGTGCTGACCGTCCGGGGCCCACAGCGGCGGTCCCGGCTGCGCCCCCTCGGGCAGGGCCAGCAGCCGCTCGGTCCCATCCGCGACCCGGATCACCGACAGACCGGTGAACCGCCGCATCCGCCGCCGGGCGGCGAGCCCGGGGTCGATCCTGATCCCGGCCAGCGCCCGGTAGGGGCGGGCCAGCATGGCGACGGGCGGATGCGACTCGTGGTGGAGCAAGGCCAGGAAACGGCCGCCCGGGGCCAGGTAGGTCATCGGTGTCGGCGGGGCGTCGACGATCGGCATGACGTCAGGGCCTGGGATCTCGTAGGGCACGGACGGGTCCTTCCGGCGGGGGTAACGGTGGGGGATCAGGACGGGGAGAACAGCCGGGCGAAACGGCGCAGCGAGGATCGCAGCCCCCAGGCCGCCACGGGGACGGCCACCCAGCCGGCGATCCGGCCAGGCCCCGGTGGCAACGGCAGCTGCAGGTCCTCGATCCAGCGGAACCGGCTGCCCGTCCCGGCGGGTGACACCTCGAAGACCGCGGTGCCGCGGACGATCCGGCCGGTGTGGGTCACCACGCACCGGCGCGGTGGGTCCCATTCGGTGATCACCATTGGGTCGGTGAAGCCGACTGGCCCGATCCCGGTCCACCCGGTCACTTCCGCACCGGCGCCGTGCCCGCCCCGGACCCGGGTGGCCCAGATCCACTCTCGCTGGCGGGGCCAGTCGACCGCCACCCGCCACACCTGCTCGGGCTCGGCGTCCACGGTGACCTGGGCGGCGATCCGGAGCGGCGTCGGCATGGCATCAGGTTACTGACCGCCATCCGGCAGTGCCGCCCAGCGGCGGGGCCGGATCTGGACACCGCGGGCGGCTCCGCATAGCCTTGACTGTATGGTCAGTCAGTCACATGCGCCCGTTTCGCCTGCCCGGTCCGGTCCGGCGGCCCCGTCCACTCCGGCCGCTCCGGCCACCCGGCCTATCCCGTCGGCCCCGCTCGACCCGGCCGGGGTGGCCGCCTCCCTCGCGCCCTTCGGCCAGAGCCGGATGCTGCCCCGTGCCGCCTACGTGGACCAGGCCGTCTTCGACTGGGAGCAGCGCCATTTCTTCGGCGGCGGCTGGATGTGCCTGGGCCGGAGCGACCAGCTGCCGGAGCCGGGCTGCCAGCGGGCCGAAGCCGTCGGCCAGGGCAGCGTGCTGCTCACCAGGGACGACGACGGCGGGCTGCACGCGTTCGCGAACACCTGCCGCCACCGTGGCCACGAACTGCTGCCGTGCGGGACGTCCGGCCAGGCCAAGGTCATCGTCTGCCCCTACCACTCGTGGACCTACGGGCTGAACGGCGGGCTGCGGGCCGCGGCCGGCTTCAAGCACCGGCCCGGGTTCGTGACCGAGCAGTGGGGCCTGACCGAACTGCCGGTGGCGCAGTGGCACGGCCTGGTTTTCGTGGACGGCTCGGGCTCGGCTCCGCCCCTGGCCGGCAGCCTGGCCACGGTTGAGCCGATCATCGCGCCCTACGAGCTGGAGCGGCTGGTCGTGGCCGGCCAGCACGACTATGAGACGACGGCGAACTGGAAGGTCCTGACCGAGAACTACCACGAGTGCTACCACTGCCCGGTGATCCACCCGGAACTGTGCAAGGTGAGCCCGCCCCGCAGCGGCGAGAACTACTCCGCGCCCGGCACGTGGGTCGGCGGCTGGATGGAATTGCGCGACGGCATGGCGACCATGTCGCTGGACGGGGCCAGCCACGGGGACCCGTTGCGCATGCTGGACGCCAAGGGCCTGCGGACCGTCATCTACCTGAACGTCTTCCCGAACGTGCTGCTCAGCCTGCACCCCGACTATGTGATGACGCACCGGCTGATCCCGCTGGCGGCGGGGCGCACCCGGATCGAGTGCACCTGGGCGTTCGCGCCTGAGTCGCTGGCGCGGCCGGACTTCGACCCCAGCTACGCGATCGACTTCTGGGACCTCACCAACCGGCAGGACTGGCATGCCTGCGAGTCCGTGCAGCGGGGGCTGAACTCACCCCATGCGGTGCCGGGCCCGCTCTCACCCGAGGAGGACGCGGTCTACCAGTTCGTCACCATGGCCGCCCGCGGCTATCAGGGCCAGCCGGTGTGGAATCCGGGGCTGCCGGACTGGAATCCGGGGGTTCCGCCGGGCGTTTGAGCCACCGGAGGTTCGGCCGTGACCGTGCACGACTTTCCGGTGAACACCCTGACCGGCCAGCCCGCCTCGCTCGGCGACCTGGCGGGCAGCACCCTGCTGGTGGTCAACGTCGCCTCCAGGTGCGGGCTGACCCCGCAGTACGCGGGGCTGGAGCGGCTGCACGAGCAGTACGCCGGGCGCGGGTTCGCGGTGGTCGGCTTCCCGTGCAACCAGTTCGGCGGGCAGGAGCCGGGCACGGCCGGGGAGATCGGCGAGTTCTGCGCCAGCAGCTACGGGGTCACCTTCCCGATGTTCGAGAAGATCGAGGTGAACGGGCCCGGCCGGCACCCCATCTACGCCGAGCTGACCGCCATGCCCGATGCCACCGGCGAGGCCGGCGACGTCCAGTGGAACTTCGAGAAGTTCCTGGTCGGCCCGGATGGCACCGTCCTGGCCCGGTTCCGCCCGCTGGTCACCCCGGAGGACCCGGACCTGGTGGCCGCCATCGAGGCCCATCTGCCCGGCGCTGTGTGGTGAGTTCACCTCACCGGGGGTGATGCCTGTGGCCAGCGGCAGCGATGGACTGCTGGTGCAATCCAGCGAGGCCGACAGTCACGCGTCCGCGATTTGCCCCATCACCCGCGGGTGGTGAGGTGCCTTGGCCGCTGGCGCGTGACGATGAGGCCGTGGGCGAGACGATGGTGTGCCTCGGCTCGCGGGGCGGGAAGGCCGCCGGCCGCCGGGACCGGTGGCGGCTGTGACGCCGGAGCCCGGCCCTCAGGTCACGCGCATGAGCCGCTGGCTGGCGCGCCTGAGTTTCGGTTCCGCATGCCTGGCGGTCGTGATCGTGGCGGTCTTCGCTGGCCTGCGGGGTATCGCGATGCTGGCCGTGGGCCTGGGGGCGGCCGTGGTGAGCCTGGCCGCGGCATTCTTCTTTCTTTCTCAGCGGGGCGTGCGGCGCTGGTTGTCGCTGGTGGCCTTCGTCCTTGCGCCGGTCGCGGTGATTGCCGTCTACGCATTCGCCGGGCTGCTGTGGGTTGCAGCGGCGGCGGCCGCGGCTTGGCTGCTGGCGGCCATGACCGCGCGCCTGGCGCTGGCGGGCGGCCAAGCGGACTGGCGGATGCCTGAGCGGGCCGCGCCGGCGCCTGCGGCACGCCCGTACCTGATCATGAACCCGAAGTCCGGCGGGGGTAAGGTCGGGCGGTTCGATCTGAAGCGCAAGGCTGAGAAGCTCGGCGCCGAGGTGTTCCTGATGAGTGGCCCGGAGCCAGTCGACGTCGCCAGCGTCGCCCGGGAGGCCGTTGCCGGGGGTGCGGACCTGCTGGGTGTCGCCGGGGGCGACGGCACGCAGGCCCTGGTGGCCGGGGTTGCCGCGGAGCATGGCATACCGTTCCTGGTGATCACCGCGGGCACGCGCAATCACTTTGCCCTTGATCTGGGGCTGGACCGTGACGACCCCTCGGCGTGCCTGGACGCCCTGCGCGATGGCGTCGAGCTGCGGGTCGACCTCGGCGTGATCGGCGGCCAGACCTTCGTCAACAACGCGTCCTTCGGCGCCTATGCCGAGGTCGTCCAGACCCCGGCCTACCGCGGCGACAAGCTCAGAACGACGCTGGGCTTGCTCCCGGACCTCCTGGGCGGCCACCGCGGGGCACGGCTCACGGCCCGCGCGGACGGCACGGAGATCAGGGGGCCGCAGGCGCTACTGGTGGCCAACAACCCGTACGGAGCAGGGGATATTGCCGGGCTGAGCCGTCGTGTCCGGCTTGATCGCGGCGTGCTCGGCGTGGTGTCTGTCACGGTGGGCGATGCGCGGCAGGCGGTCGGCCTGCTCCGCGGCGCACATGCCGACGGGCTGACCGTGCTGACCGCGAAGAAGATCGAAATCACCGCCGACGCGCGCCAGATCCCGGTAGGCATCGACGGCGAGGCGGTGTCGCTACCAACGCCGGTGCACTGCACCATCCGCCCCGGCGCGCTCCGCGTCTGGGTGCCGCGGAACCGCCCAGGGATCGCTCCGCCGAAACCTCAGGTGAACTGGACCAGGCTGTGGCGCCTGGCTGCGCCGCACCGGCAGCGCCATCCCGGTGCACCTGAGGTGGTGGCATGAGACCAGGTTATGAGCGTGCCGCGGCGCTCGGTGATGTGGCGCGGCGCGCCGCGGAACTTTCGGCCCAGACGATGATCTTCGACATAGAACCGCTGGTCGCTTACTGGGACAGCGGCCAGGAGTCCCTGGACCGGGGGATCGGGCTGGTGCTCAGCGAGGTCGGGTCGGTGCCCACCGTGCGGGTGGTGTGCTTTGCCACCAACTCGCTGCGCCGCCCGTCGGTGGTGCCCAGCGCCGCGGGCCTGCACGTGATTTACCTGGCCTCGGCAGGCAAGCCGCTGCGGACCGCGGCCTATGGCCGGTTTCCCCGCCCGGGGATGGTGATCGGCGATCAGGTTGCCACGGACGGCATTCTGGCACGCCGGCTGGGTTACACGTTTGTGCTCTACGACCCGGGCCTGGACAGCGTCCCGGCCGGGCCGCGCCTCATGGGTGCGTTCGGGCGGCTGGTGCGGCCGCTGCTGTTCACCCCTGCCGGCTGACCACCGCTGGGCGCCAGCATGTGGCCGGCCGCGCGCATCTGTCGCGGAGCGCGACCTGCTTCTCAGCACCTGTTGTGCAGCGCGACGTGTTGCGCGTAGGCGGCCGCACCGGCCGCGATCGGCTGATACGGCCCCCGGATTCGCTGCAGCTCGGGTGCTACGTCCCGGTAATCCAGGTCAGGGTCGTCACCACAGTCGCAGCACACTATTTCAAACGCGTTGGTGTAACCGCCTTCCGGCTGGCCCGCCACGATCCGGGTGGGCATGCGCCGCAGGACCACTGTCCAGCCGAGCCCGCGCTCACCACTGGCCGTCATGCCGGCATCCCATCGGCAGCCGATCGCCGGGCGATGAGCTTGCCGAGTTCCCACAGCACCAGCAGGGCCAGGGCGGGCACGAGCGCCCAGGCGAACTGCTGCAGGTTAATGACCGTGGTTCCGAGCAGCCGGTGGAAGACGTCCATCTGGGTAACCAGCACGGCCAGGACGAACTCCCCGAGCATCGCCCAGTTCATCTGCTTGCTTTCGAAGGTGGCGGTCGTCAGGGCCGTGCCGGTCTCGCTGCGGCATTCGACCGCGGCCACGATCAGGCCCAGCGCGAAGGAGGTGAGCGCGATCGAGTTGCCGATTGCGGTGCTGTGGTAATGGGATGTGCCGAGCTGGATGAGTGACAGCAGGCCGATGGTGATGGCCAGCCCGGCGAGCCCGGCCGTGGTCACCATCCCGGTGCTCAGCACGGACTGTCCGCGGCGGCGCGGATGCAATGCCATCAGGCCCGGGGTTTCCCGGTCGAAGCCGAGTGCGAAACCGAACGGGGCGTTGACGATGAAGTGGATCCACAGCACCTGGGCGGGGGTGAACGGCTCGCCGGCGGCGATGTTGAACAGGGTTGCGCCCAGAAACGTCGAGACGAAAGCGACCAGCAGCACCAGCACGAAGCGGATGTACTTGGTGAGGTTGTCGTAGATCTTGCGGCCCTGCTCGATCGCGAAGACGATCGTGGCGAAGTTGTCGTCGGACAGGAGCATCCGGCCGGCGTTCTTGGCCACCTCCGTTCCCGAGCCCATGGCGATCCCGATGTCGGCCGCCTTGATGGCAGGTGCGTCGTTAACCCCATCGCCGGTCATGGCCACGACGTGGCCCTTCTTCTTCAGCGTGTCGGCCAGGAGTACCTTGTGCTCCGGGGCCACCCGGCCGACCACGCCGATCCGATCGATGCGGGCCAGCCGCTCAGGCTCCGGCAGGGCAGCGAAGTCGGCGCCGAGAATGGCCTCGCCGTCGATGCCGAGCTGCTTGGCGATCGCAGCGCCGGTGATGACATCGTCCCCGGTGACCATGCGGACCCGGATGTGGGCGGCCTGGGCGCTGGCGACGGCGGTCCTGGACTCATCGCGGGGCGGGTCGACCATCCCGACCAGGCTGGTCATCTGCAGATTGGTGACGTAACCGAGCAGGTCGCCATCGGGATCGAAGCCAGCTGGGTCGAGGTCGCGGGTCGCGGCGGCCATCACCCGCCGGCCCTCGCCTTCCATGCGTTCCATGTGGGCGCGCGCGCGCTCACCGAGCCCGGCATCCCACGGAATGCTGACCCCATCCGATAGTGCCGTGGCCGCCAGCGCCATGACCGCCGGTGCGGCGCCCTTGACGAAGCAGCGGACGACCGGGCGGCCGATGGCATCGGTGGCTGAGTTGAACGTGGCCATGAGTTTGTAGGTGGGGTCGAACGGCAAGGTGGCCAGCCGGGGCAGCCGCTCGCGGGTGGCGTCGATGTCCAGCCCGGCCTTGTGGCCCAGGACGAGCAGGGCACCCTCGGTGGGGTCACCGACAACCTTGCTGTCCACCAAGGTGGCGTCGCTGGCGACGATGTAGGGCAGGATCGCATCCTCAATGCCGTGGGTGGTGCCCGCGGCATGATGCACCTTGCCGTCGAGGCCGTAGCCGGTGCCGGAGATGGTGTACCGATTGGCCGGGGCGACCACCTCCACCGCGGTCATCTGGTTCATCGTCAGCGTGCCGGTCTTGTCGGAATTGATGGCCGAGGTGAACCCCAGCGTCTCTACCGACGGCAGGTCCTTTACGATCGCGTTGCGTTTGGCCAGGTCCGCCCCGCCGAGCGAGAGGATGGTCTGCGCCACGGTCGGCAGCGCTTCGGGGATGGCCGCGATCGCGAGCGACACCGCGGCGGTGAACAACTCATCCCACGGCCGCCCACGGGCCCGGCCGAGGGCGAACATCACGACCATGGTCAGGCCGGCCGCCCCGGCGATCCACAAGGTGAGCCGGTTCAGCTCCCGGGTCAGCGGGGACTCCTCCCGGACCGTGGCTGCCAGCATCCCGGAGATCTTCCCCAGCTCGGTGCCACTCCCGGTGCCGGTGACGATCACGGTGCCGCTCCCGTGCGTGACCGGTGTGTTCATGAACGCCATGTTCACCTGGTCAGCCGGTCCCAGTTTGGTGTCCGGCAGCGTTTCGGCGCCCTTGGCCGCGGGCGTGCTTTCGCCCGTCAGCGCGGACTCGTCGATCTGCAGCGCGCTGGCGGCGATGATGCGGCCATCCGCGGGCACCTCATCCCCCGCGGCGATCAGCACAACGTCGCCCACTACCACGTGCTCAGCCGGTATCTCCGACTCGGACCCATCCCGCCGCACCCGGGCGGTCGCCTTCATCATCGACTTCAGGGCGTTCATGGCACTTTCGGCCTTGCCCTCCTGCCGCATCCCCACCACCGCGTTGAGCACGGTCAGCAGCACCAGCAGGACCGCTGTGCTCCACTCCTTGATCACAAAGGACACCGCAGCGGCGGCGAGCAGGATGATCTGCATGTAGCTGCGGTACTCGCCGAGGAACCGGCGCCAGCCCGGTTTCTGCTTCTCCTCCGGCAGCGCGTTCGGGCCGGTCGCGGCCAGCAGCTCAGCCGCCCGGGGCGCCGACAGCCCGCCGGCCGGATCCACGGCCAGATCCGCAGCGACCTCTTCGGGCGATCGTGTATACCAATTCCGGTCCAGCGTCGCCGGTTGCCCCATGGGAGGATCCCGCACCGCCATGTCCGTGCCTCCGATCTGGCCGGCTATGCTCGCGCCCCTTTCACCTGCTGTTCTTTCTGGCGGGCTTGCCGTCGTCAGCGGCGGCAGCCGCCGCGTACGGGTCCGCCGGGGCGCCCTTGGGAGCCTGGCTTTCGAGTTCCTGCTTGGCGGCCACGAGCCGCTTCCGCTGGTCCGCTCCTACCGACGGGTACTGCGGGTCGATCTCGATGAGCGTGTGCGCGAGAATTGCGCCCGCGCAGATGCGTGCGAACCATTTCCGGTCGGCCGGTATGACGTACCACGGCGCCCACCGGGTGCTGGTGGCCGACAGCATCTGCGAGAACGCCCGCTGGTATTCGTCCCATAGCTGGCGCTCCCTGGCGTCAGCGGCGGAGAACTTCCAGTTCTTCTCCGGCAGGTCGATCCGCTTGAGGAAGCGGGCCCGTTGCTCCTCCTTCGACAGGTTGAGATAGAGCTTTACCAGCCGGAACCCGTTGCTGGACAAGTACCGCTCCCAGTCGTTTATCTCGCGGTAGCGGCGGTTCCACACGTCATTGCCCCTTGCCTCCTTCGGCAGCATCTGGCGGTCGAGGTTCTCTGGGTGCACCCGTACCACCAGGACTTCCTCGTAATGAGACCGGTTGAAGATCCCGATGTCGCCGCGCGCGGGCAGGTGGCGGGCGTAACGCCATAGGTAGTCGTGGTCGAGTTCGTCCGCGGAAGGCACCTTGAAGCCGGTGACGTGTACGCCCTGCGGGTTCACCCCGCTCATCACGTGGCGAATCGTCCCGTCTTTGCCCCCTGCGTCCAGCGCCTGGAGACACACCAGCACTCCATAGGTGTCCTGGGCGGCCAGCCGCGCCTGGTAGTCGCGGAGCAGCGTGATGCCGGTCCGGAGCAGTTCCAGGCCGTCCTTCTTCTTCAGGAAGTCCGCCTTGTACGCCGGGTCGAAGTCCCTGGCCAGGTTCACCCTGGATCCCGGCTTGACCCGCAGCGGCTTGATGAACTCCGCAATGCGTTTCGCTCTCCTGTCAGTCATCTTGCCGGCCATCGCCGATCAGCCCTCCTTCGTCCGGATCACGCTCAGGCCGGAGCGCATCGAGCTATCGCCCGGCCGGACATGCTTGGTCCTTCCGGCGTGGACCCGTCATGACTCACCCCTGGTCGGCCCGCGGTGACGCGTGCGGCGTCGTCTGCTCCGCTCGGTCAGAGTCGGTCCATCGCATAGTGTTCGGGCCGCCAGGCGGCGTCGTCACCCTTCCGAGGGTGATCCCGGCCTCTCAGAGCAGGCGCAGCTCAACTGCCCGCTCAATGGCCTCCGAGCGGGACGCCACGCCGAGCTTCTGGTAGATCGACCGGAGATGGGTCTTCACCGTGTTGCGCGAAACGAAGAGGGTGTCTGCCATCTGCAGGTACGTGCTGGTCGGCAGGAGCCTCAGGATGCGCATCTCGGCTGCTGTCAGGGTCTCGGCGGGCATGTCGCGCGGCGGAGACGCACCCCGTTGCGTGGCATGCACCTCGAGAGCCGCGGTAATCAGTTGCCGGACGAACGGATCCGGCCGTAGCTGTGTCGAATGCTCGATCAGATAACTCGTCACCTGGGGTGCGCAGGTCACGACGGTATTGACGAAGTTCCCGCGGCGGGCAGCGCGGAGGGCACCGCCCAGGACGCCGGCCGCCATGGGATCGCTGCGCTCGATCGCGGCAGCGGCCAGAAGTAGCTGGCGCATCAGCGCGCGCCGCGGCGTCAAGTCGCTCAGCGATGGCGACTGCAGGTATTCCTGCGCTGCGTGGTGATCGCCCGAGGCAAGCGCGATCCTGGCCAGCAGGAGCCTGCGGTGGGCGGCGGGGAGGCCGGTGGCCAGCCCGGCTGGGGAGCGCAGGTCGCCGAGGGACAGGCGCAGCAGCGCCGCCAGCTCATCCGCCCGTGCCAGCAGCGGCGACCTGGTCCCAGCCATGACGTCACGGGCAACCTCGATTGTGGTCAGCGCTTCGCGGACGTGCCCCCGGGCGGCCCAGATCTGGGCCCGGTCGAGCAGCGCCAGGAACTCGAAGGTGGGGCGCCGGTGCTCTGTTATGGAAAGGGCTTGTTCGGCGAGCTGCTCGGCGGTGTCGAGATCCCGCCTCTCCAGGGCGAGGCCGGCCAGTACGCGGAGGTAATCCACGGCGAAGAAATGCCGTTCGAATCCAAGCCGCCTCGCCTCTGCATCGGCGGCCCCGGCAGCATCGGCGGCTTCACCGAGACGGCCGGCCCCGAACCAGGCCAGTGCCCGCGCACCGGGCACGATCACGAGCTTGGCCGGTTCGCTGAGCGTGGGCATCGCCAGGGCCACCGCCGCCTCACGCTGCACTGCCTCGACGTCTTCCAGGGCCGCATAGACGCGCAGCATGATCAACGGGACGGTGACATTCCAGTCGTCGGTGAGCGGCGTCCGCTGCTGTATGGCCCGCGCCCTGAGGGCCTCCCCCGCCGCCTCGGTCAGCTGGCCGGTCAGGGCGTAATGGAAGCACCGCATCGCCGCGTACCGGGCCGCCAGCCTTGGCTCCAGTGGGCGCGATGGCCGGGTCTGCTCGAGCACGTCAAGGTACTCGCCGCCGCGAGCCGTGTCACCGCGGATCAGCAGGTCGGCCGCCACCGTCAGCAGCTGATCAGGAGAATCCGCTAGCAACGAGGGGGGGATCATCCGGAGATCCAGTGCTCCCGGCATCCTCGGATCCTGCAGGTAATCGGTCACGACCCGGTCCCGCATAAGGGCCAGCGCCCGGTCCACCTGCCGCGCCCCAAAGAAGTGGCGGGCCGCGAGCAATGTGTTACCGGTGGCCACGAACCATTCGGCCGCCCGCTGGTGGAGCATCTGCTCCCGGTCCCGGTGCCTGGCCCGCAGCTCAGCGCGCAGCAGCTGGCGCACCAGGCGGTGGTACCGGAATGCTGTCCGCTCCTCATCGAGCGCCACCACGAACAGGTTGGCCGCGTCAATGCCGCGCAGCAGCGCCGCCGCGTCCTGCCTGCCAGTGACCGCCGCGCATGCGCCCGCGGTCATCTCGCCCAGGACGGACGTGTCCAGCATGAACCCGGCCACCTCAGCCGGCTGCTGATCGAGAACTTCGGAGATGAAGTACTCGGCGATCGTGTGGCGGTGGATCTCCAGTGCCCGCGCTACCCGGGCTGGGTCCGTGGTGCCGCGCAGCGACAGCGCCACCATCTGCAGGGCCGCAGCCCACCCTTCGCTACGCTGATGGAGCAGTTCCAGGTCGGCAGCGGTGACCTCCACGCCGAACTTCGCCAGCAGGTCGTGGCTTTCGGTCAGGGAGAAATGCAGGTCAGGGTCGCGGAGCTCACACAGCTCGCCCGCCATCCGCAGCCGGTGCTGCCGCAGCGGAGGGTCAAAGCGGCTGGACAGCACGAGTTGAGCGGTCTCCGCGGGCCACTGTTCGACAAGGTCGGTCATGTTCTTGCCAGCCGTGGCGGCCGCGTAGTGGAAGTCGTCCACAATGATCGCCGACCCCGCTGGCAGCCTCGCCGCATTGTTGGCGATCGACGCGGTGACATCGGCCGACATGACCCCGTCCATGGCGAGCAACTCGGCGGCTTCGGTGCCGAATTCCGGCTCCACCGCCCGGGGGGCCTCGATGAAGCCGGTCCAGAAACGGATCGGGTCAGCGTCAGCTTGATCGCAGGACAGCCAGGAAGTCGTCCCCGGTGGTCTGGCCGCCGCCCAGTCCGCCAGAAGCACGCTCTTGCCCGCGCCAGCCGACCCCACGACAAGGGTGAGGCGCTTGCCCGCGCCCTCTGTCAGACGGCTGTGCAGCACGGATCGTGACACCAGCGTGGGAGGCAGCGTGATTGGCCGGAACTTCGTCAGCGCAAACCGGGCGCCCGGTGAGGCGCCGTGCCGGATCGTTGCATCCCCTGCCACAGCCCTCCGCAGTCCCTGCCCCAGACGGAACCACAGGCCGTACTAGTCCCTGGCAGTCCCCCCGTGGGCCTGCCGCCGCCGCCGTGACTCTACCGTTACCCCCTAGGGTCCCCCCTGGCGGAAGCCGGGGCATCACTCGGAGCAGGGGTTCCGCCCAGCAGCCCGGGATAGTACAGTTCGGCACGACCACCGGCCCATGCGGCTGAGTCACAGGGGTCCTGGTGAACGCCATGGGTCACCCACGAATGGGTGATAACGCAGCCCGGGCCGGCGAGGCACGCTGGCAGGACCGTGTCAACCAGCGGACTGCGAGGCATAACCCCAGTGCGATCACAGATCTATGAGATCACCTTCTTGGGTCAAGCGGGCAGCACGCTAACGGCGGCATTCGACGACTGCGACATCACCATAGGCCCGGGCACCACGACTCTTCGTGCCGACCTGCCCGACCAGGGAGCCCTCTCCGGGCTCATGGAACGGATCAGCGGCCTAGGGCTCAAGGTGATTGACGTGAGTCTCGTGGCACAGCCACCGGGGCGATGACTGATCTCGCGTAGATCACGGCATCAGGGCCGTCGTGAGGCAGCAACCACGCACGCCATCGCTGCGGCCTCTTCCAGGCCTGCCTACGGGGCATGGGCTTATCTGGCCGTGTTCGCGGCCTCAGCCGATCTGGCCGTGTTCCCGGCCTCAGCCGACCGGCGGTGCGGGGATGTCATGCGGCTGGCTGGTGCCGGCGGGCCAGTCGGTCCCGGTCTCCTGGCGGAAGGCGGCGACAGCAGCCCCAATGGTCGGGAAGAAGTGGTGGGGGTCGATCGTGCGGGTCAGCCCATAACGCTCGATCTTGCGCCGCACCGGGTCCTTGAGTTCCGCGAACACCAGGGAAATGCCCTGGGCGTTCAGCGCCTCGTCCAGTTCCTCCAGCACGTCGGAAGCGGTGGTATCCACGTCCGTCACCGGCTCGGCCGCGATGACGATCCAGTGCGGCTTCGGCTCAGCGGTAGCCAGCCGCCTGACCTCGTCGCGGAACGTCTTGGCGTTGGCGAAGAACAGCGGCGCATCGAACCGGTAGATCACCAGGCCCGGCAGTCTGCTGGCGCCCGGGTGGGAGCGGGTGTCGTGATAGCCCGCCAGCCCTTCCACCCGCCCGAGCACCGTGTCGTAGGGCCACCACGCCCGCCGGAACACGTTGAGAATCGAGAGGCCGACCGCGATCGCGATCCCGGGCAGCACCCCCAGCAGGGCGACACCGAGGAAGGCCGCGATCGCCAGCAGGAACTCCGCCTTGCGCTGCCGCCAGAGCCGCACCGTGCCCGGGATGTCGGCGAGGGACAGCGCTGCGGTGATCACCACGGCGGCCAGCGCGGGCTGGGGCAGGTTCCGGAACAATCCCGGTACCAGCACGATCATGAGAGTGATCAGAGCGGCGCCGGTGACCCCGGTGAGCTGGGTCTTTGCGCCTGACCGTTCCGCCACCGCTGTGCGCGACCCGCTCGTGCTGACCGGGAAGCCCTGGAAGAGGCCGGCCGCCAGGTTCGCCGCGCCGATGCCGATCATCTCGCCGTTACCATCGATCTCCTGCCCGGTGCGGGCGGCGAAGGCCGACGCGGTGGAAATCGTGTCGGCGAGGGAGACCACGGCAATGCCCAGTGCCCCGGCGAACAGGGGCCCGAGATCGGCTAGGCGCACGGACGGAAGCGTGGGCGGCGGAAAACCCTTGGGCAGCACTCCAACCAGGCTGACACCGCGGGAGGCCAGGCTGAAGACCGTGGTCGCGGCGATCGCGAGCACAACCATGATGAGCACCGCCGGCACCTTGGGCAGCCAGCGCTGCAGCACCAGGATCAGCAGGATTCCGGCGATCCCGACCACCGCCGCGGCGGCAACTGCCTCACCGTGCGCGAGCCCTTTGACGAACCCGGTGAACTCACCGATCAGGCCCTCGGCCTCGACCTTGAACCCGAACAGCTTGGGCAGCTGCCCGACCAGGATCGTGAGCGCCAGGCCGTTCATGTAGCCGATCATCGTCGGCTTGGAAATCAGATCGGCGATGAACCCGAGCTTCGCCACACCGGCCACGGTCATGATCACCGCGACCATGATCGCGAGCATCGACGCCAGCGCGACTGCCCGCTCCGGGTCGCCCTTGGCCGCGATGAGCGGCAGGATCGTCGCAGCGATCATCGGGCCGAGCGAGGAGTCCGGGCCCAGGACCAGAATGCGTGACGGGCCGAACACCGCATACCCGAGCAGGCACATGATGGACGTGTACAGGCCGGTGATCGGAGGCAGGCCGGCCAGTTCGGCGTAGGCCATGCCCTGCGGAACCAGCAGGGTCGTCAGCACAACCCCCGCCACAATGTCCTTGCCCAGCCACTCGCGATGGAAGGACGAGGGGCTCAGCCCGCGCGCCAGCTTGAACATCACCGCCACCGGCGGTTAGGGAACACCAGCCGTGACAGGCCGCCGGCCCGGCCTGGAGTTCTATGCGGCCACGTTCTCGCGGCTGCCGTAGGCGCACAGCCCCCACAGGGCCACAACGTCAAT
>DATDGI010000201.1:0-2320 GCA_036522155.1 Streptosporangiaceae bacterium | reverse complement strand
GGTTACCCAGTTGGTCGACCGTATGTTTATGCATCGGCGCGCTTCGGGCGAACATCCGGTCATGCCGCGAAGGGATCGGTTCGGAGAGCGTAGCATCTGCTGGTGGGTGATGGTCATCCAGTGCCTGGCGCACGGGTCGCGGGAACCGTCGTGACTCATCGTCCATGGGGCCTCCAAGTCCTGCTCGATGATCAGACGGCAGTGACAGTTGACCTCCGGTTCATTGATGACGACGCCATTGTGTGGGGCGATCCTCGCTGCTGGCCTGCGCAAGGTACACGGGTATCGGGACGCATTCAGGGCACGACGCCGAACGGGCAGGTGCGCCTCACGCTGCGTCTATCGGACCAATCTTAGGGGCGCACTCTCATGACCCTATAAGGGCCGGGCCTCTTCCCAGCTCAGCCCGGTAGCGGGACGCTCCGGGTGAGAAGTTCCGAGCTCGGGAAAGGAGACCCGGCAATGTCTGTCTACGTCGGCATCGACGTGCACCGCAAGCGGTCGCAGGTGGCGGTAGTCACCGAGGACGGCACGGTGCAGCTGAACAAGAACACGGTGAACGGGACCGAGCCGCTGCTGCGGCTGATCGGAGACCTGCCCTCGGGGACGCCGGTGGCGTTCGAGGCCGCCTTCGGGTGGGGCTGGCTGGTCCAGTTGCTCGAGGACTACGGCTTCGAGGCGCACCTGGTGCACCCGCTGCGGTGCAAGGCGATCGCCTCGGCGCGGCTGAAGAACGACAAGGGCCGGCGCGGCGATCTTGGCGCAGCTGCTCCGCGCGGACCTGCTCCCGGAGGCGTGGATCGCCCCGCCGCAGGTGCGGCAGCTCCGCGCGCTGCTGCGGCACCGGGCCAGCCTGGTCCGGCTCGGCACCCAGCAGCGTAACCGGATCCACGCAGTCGCCGCCGACCACGGCTATGACCGGTCCGCCAGCTACCGGGTCCGGACCCGGCCGCGGCTGGCTGGCCGAGCTCGAACTGCCGGCCGCGTCGCGGGAGATCGTGACCGACTGCCTGGCCGTCATCGACGGCCTGGCCCCGGTGATCGACCGGATCGACGGCGAACTGCACGCCCACGCCAAGGCCGACCCGCGGGTCAAGGTGCTCCGGACGCTGCCTGGCGTCGGGGAGTTCACCGCGCTGGTGATGCTGGCCGAGATCGGCGACATCACCCGGTTCCCCAGCGCCCGCAAGCTGGCCAGCTGGGCCGGACTGACCCCGACGGTGCGAGGCTCGGACCGGACCGTCCGGCACGGGCACATCTCCAAGCAGGGATCAGCCTGGCTGCGGTGGGTCATGAACCAGGCGGCGCAGACCGCCAAGCGGTCCCCCGAGTTCGCCGCCACCTACGCCGCCATCGCCAAACGCCGCGGGAGGAAGATCGCCACCATCGCGATCTCCCGCAAGCTCCTGACCCGCGCCTGGCACCTGCTGTCCGAAATGCAGCCCGCCGATGCCAGCACGCCGTCTCGACGGCCGTGAGACCGGAGGGCCGCAAGCCCCGGGTACGCTCGCCACGCGGCATGAGCCGGCGCCAGCGCCGCGCTCGATCTTCTGACTGAGCAGCCCGGTCCCCGGACACATGGTCATGGCAGCCGCCCCGCGCCCGGGGCGGCGCCGGATGGGTGCTTGCGAGACCACTCCGCCAGCCACGCCGGGGATACACCACGACCCCCGAGAACCACCACGAATACCGATCTTCCCCGCATCCGATGATCCGTCACCGCCGGGCGGCCTCAAGCTCGTTCGTCCTCGCCGCTACGCGGCTGCGGGCGCTCCAGCTTGACCCCTCCAGCACGGCGACGTGAACCAGGCAACGGCGAGGAAGATCCCGACGAAAGGTCAGGCCCAGCCCGGCGCACAATGCAAAGCCGCCGGGTAAATCTCCTATGCCCTCTTGACACCAATAGCCCTTATGGGTGCCGCTGGGAGGGCGATGAGATCTCGTACGATCTGCCCAGGACTGACCGGCGCGATCGGCGCCGTCAAGATGACCTTCAGCGGGCTGGCATCATAGAAACGATGAGCAAGTCAAGTTCGCGCGGCCTCCCGGTGACCGTTACCCAGCTTCCGGTTACGCGTTGCCAGATCTGCCACCGTACTGTCGCGTACGGGCCGGGCAGCCTCACCCAGGTTCTGACCGAGTACTACCGCCGGGTCCATCCCGAAGCGCTGTGCCGATCGTCGCGGTAACCGTTCCCGCACTGATGCCACGCGTCGTTGGCCCCGGACGACGACCTCGTGGCAGCCGAGCCGAAGAATGCCGATAGTCACGGAGCGTGTTTCGCCTGTTGGCTGGCCGGAACGTGTAACCGCCAGAGCCG
>DATDGI010000200.1:0-9752 GCA_036522155.1 Streptosporangiaceae bacterium | reverse complement strand
CTTGCGCTGCTGGACCACGTCGGCCAGGCCGTAGGCGAGCCAGGCGGTGGACGGCTGGCCGTCCCGGCCCGCCCGGCCGGTCTCCTGGTAATAGCCCTCGACGGACTTGGGCAGGTCCAGGTGGGCGACGTAGCGCACGTCCGGCTTGTCGATGCCCATGCCGAACGCGATGGTGGCGACTATCGCCACCCCGTCCTCGCGCTGGAACCGCGCCTGGTTCGCGGTCCGGGTCGCCGCGTCCAGCCCCGCGTGGTAGGGCAGCGCGGTGACCCCGTTCCCGGCCAGGAACTCGGCCGTCTTCTCGACCGACGCCCGCGACAGGCAGTACACGATGCCCGCGTCGCCGGCGTGCTCGGTGCGCAGCAGGTCCAGCAACTGCCGCCGGGGCTCGCTCTTCGGCTCGATCCGGTAGCAGATGTTCGGCCGGTCGAAACTGGCGACGAACTGCCGGGCGCTGGCCAGGTTGAGCCGCGACACGATCTCGGCCCGGGTGGCCTGGGTGGCGGTGGCGGTCAGCGCCACCCGTGGCACCTCGGGCCACCGCTCGTGCAGCGCGGAAAGGGCCAGGTAGTCGGGCCGGAAATCGTGCCCCCACTGCGATACGCAATGCGCCTCGTCAATGGCGAACAACGCGATGCTGCCCCGGTCAAGCAGCCGCATGGTCGGCTCAAGCAGCAGCCGCTCCGGCGCCAGATACAGCAGATCCAGTTCACCGGAAACGTACGCCGACTCCATCTGCTGGCGGCCGCCCAGGCTCTGGGTGGAGTTGAGGAAGCCCGCCCGCAGGCCGAGGCTCACGGCCGCGTCGACCTGGTCCTGCATGAGCGCGATGAGCGGCGAGATCACCACCGCGGTGCCGGGCCGGAGCAGGGCCGGGATCTGGTAGCACAGCGACTTGCCGCCGCCGGTGGGCATCAGCACCAGGGCGTCACCGCCCGCCGTCACGTGCTCGATGATCTCCCGCTGCTCGCCCCGGAACGAGTCATAGCCGAAGACGCGGCGCAGCACGTCCGGCGCGCCGCCGATGGTGGCACCGGTGCCCGGGGGGATCACCCGGCCAACTCTACGGGCGAACCCCGTCAGCGTGAGTGCGGCGAGAGCGTGTCCAGCCGGTCCAGCGGGAACGGCGGCCGGATCCGGAGTTCCACGTTACGGTCGGCCGGCTGCCCGGCCAGGTGCGAGTCATGGCCGCCGAGCGGGGCGTTGGCCGCCAGTTCCCGGTGCAGCGCGGCCAGCTCGTCGCTGCCGGCCAGCGACGCGGGCACGGGCGGGGTGTCGTGGTCGGTCATGGTGCAGACGATGGCCAGATGGCGGCCGTGATCGGCGATCTCGACCAGCCGCGTCTGGCACGGCCAGTCGGCGATGGAACAGGTGGTGACCTCCCAGAACCCGCGCCGGGGGCAGGCGGGATGGGGCCTTGGCTGGACCGCGTTCACGTGGGTGTGGCCGTTGAGCCACAGCACGACGTTGCCGAACCGGTGCACCAGCGCGAGCACCTCGGCCCCGCCGAGCAGCGGCTCGCCATCCGCCCCCGGGTGCGCGGCGTTGCTCAGGGTGCCGATGCCATGGTGGGAGAACAGGATCACCAGCCGGTCGGGGTGGCCGGTGCGGACCTCGCTGCCGTCCGGCCCGGTGTAGACCGAGTGCACCTCGGCCAGCCGGGCTTCCAGCCAGCGGGCCTGCTGCCGGTCCAGGCAGCCGGCCGCGCCGCCGGCCAGGCAGTTGGTGTCCAGCGCGATCAGCCGGGCGGCCGGGGTGTCGTGCGCGTAGTAGGCGGTGCCGTCCAGCAGGTTCTGCGTGCCGAACCCGTGCCCGGCGGGCCGGGCGCCGGGGCGGAAGTGGGCCTCCACGAACTCCCGCCGGGTGATCGGCCGCCGCGCCGGGTCAGCGGTCACGGTGCGGGCCGGCCCGGCCAGGAACGCCTCCGGGTGCTGGGTGAACAGCTCCATCGCCCGGTCATGGTCGAACCCGGGCGGCAGCGCCACCGGCTTGCTGTCGCCGGTCAGCGCGGCCGCGACGGCGGGTGTGACCATGCCAACGCCCTGGTTGAGCGCCTCATGGTTGCCGTAGCAGGTCAGCCAGGGCATGTGCAGCCCGCTGGCCTCGAACTCGGCCAGGGCCCGGGCCAGCAGGCCCGGGTAGTGCGGGAAGCCGAACTCGCGCCGGAAGAAGTCGGGCCCGGCGGGGCCGTCGCCGTCCGGCTTCCAGAAAAAATCGTCCGGCCAGTCCAGTGACTGGACCCCCTCATAGCGCGGGCCGCCGGAGCCCGGGGTCACCGGCCCGCCGTCGAGCAGGCTGAGGAAGTTGAGCAGCTCGTTCCACTGGGCGTTGTCGATGGCGTCGCCGGTCGTCAGCGCGAACTGCGGGGCCAGCCCGGTGGCCGGGCCGACCAGCGCGTTCGCCGTCCGCACGGTGGCCTCGACCGCGTGCACGGCCAGCGCCTCCTGCGGCCGCTGCACCGGGAGGATCTCGGCGTACCTGGGATCGGCGTAGCGGCGGTTGAGGAACTCGAACCTGGTGGGCGACTGGACGTCGGCGAGCTGAAGGTCGGTCAGATGGACCAGGCACAGCAGCGGCCGTCCCGCCCCCGGCGGGGCCGCGGCCGCGTCACCGGTGGCGAAGTCGTCGCGGAGCAGATGCGGCTCGCCGTCGGTGACCGCCAGCGCCCGGTAGGCGGCGCTGGATCCCTGCCGCAGCACCGGCCCGGCGGCCAGCCGCCGCTGGGTGGTCAGCGGCGATACGGCCAGCCGACCCAGCGGCGGCAAGCTCACGCTTCGCCCGCGGCGGCCTCGGCCGCGGCCACCAGCACCGGATCCGGGCGGATCGTCAGCGATACCCGGCTGCCGGCTGGCAGCCCGCTCGCCTCCGAGGTCGGCAGCTGGGCCATGATCGTGGTGTCGCCCAGGTCGACGGTGACCCGGCTGGTCGCGCCCAGGAAGGTGGCGGCGATCACGGTGCCGGTCAGCGGCCCGGAGTCAGCCGAGTCGTGCGAGGCCAGGGTGACCGCCTCCGGCCGGACCAGCGCGGTCACCGGGCCGGGCGGGGTGGACAGGTCGACCAGCGGCAGGTCCCGCCCGCGCACCGTGACCGTGCTGCCGGACACGTTCCCGGCCAGCCGGTTGGTGAGGCCGACGAACTCGGCCACGAACGCCGTGGCCGGGCGGGAGTAGATCTCGGTCGGCGGGCCGAGCTGCTCGATCCGGCCATCCTTCATCACCCCGACCCGGTCGGCGATGGCCAGCGCCTCCTCCTGGTCGTGGGTGACGAACAAGGTGGTGATGCCCACTTCCAGCTGGATCCGGCGGATCTCGTCCCGCAGCTGAGCCCGCACCTTGGCATCCAGCGCCGAGAGCGGCTCGTCCAGCAGCAGCACCTGCGGCTGGATCGCCAGCGCCCGGGCCAGCGCGACCCGCTGCTGCTGGCCGCCAGAGATCTGGTGGGCATACCGGCCGGCCTGTTCGGACAGCCCCACCAGGGCCAGCATCTCCTGGGCCCGGCGCTGCCGGTCGGCCTTGCTCTGGTGGCGCAGCCGCAGCCCGAACGCCACGTTCTCCTCCGCGGTCATGTGCGGGAACAGGGAATACGCCTGGAAGACCATGCCCATGTCACGCTTGTTGGCCGGTACGTGGGTGATCTCCCTGCCGCCCACGGTGATGGTGCCGGCGTCGGCGTCCTCCAGGCCGGCCAGCAGCCGCAGGGTGGTGGTCTTGCCACAGCCGGACGGGCCGAGCAAGACGACCAGTTCGCCCCGCTCGATGGTCAGCTCGAGGCCATCGAGGGCGACCACGCTCCCGTACTGCCGGCGCAGGCCCGCCAGGCGCACCTCGACCCCGGCGCGGGCCGGCGTGGAATGGGCTTCGGTAACCGGAGAAGTCACATCGCCACCTTTATCCGCGGCCGCGCCGACGGCGGCGGCCGGCGAAGGACAGGATAATCAGCAGGAGGAACGCGAACAGCAGGGCGGCGGACGAGGTGGAGAAAATCACCCCGGCATTCGGCGTTGTCCGGCTGATGTAGTACAGCGCTGTCTGCATATTGGTGTACAGCAGGAGAAGGGCGATGGTGAACTCGCCGAGCACCAGGGCCGAGGAAAGCAGCAGGGCGTTCAGTATGGCCTGCCGCATGTTCGGCACGATCACCCGCACTATAACGGTGAACCAGTTCGCCCCCAGGCTGCGGGCGGCTTCGGACAGGGTGGTGGCGTCCATCGCGCTCAGCCCGGCGGCGAGCGCCCGGTAGGCGTAGGGCAGCGACAGGATCGCGTAGCACCAGAACAGCATGAGCGCCGACAGCTCGTAATGCCTGATGAAGTTGTAGATCGGGGCGAGGCCGACCACCAGCACGATCGCCGGGATGGTGAGCGGCAGCAGGCAGATGAACTCGAAGACCCGGCTGATCCACTGCACCCGCAGCCGGATCCAGATCATGGTGGGTACCAGCAGCAGCAGGACGACCGCGCAGGTGAGGACCGCCAGCTCCAGGGTGATCTCCACCGCGCTCAGCAGGCCAGGGAAGGACGGGATCTGCTTCCACGCCGTTACCGACCAGCTGCCGGGCTTGCTCCCTTCCAGCGAGAACCTGACCATCGCCAGCAGCGGCAGCAGGAAGAAGACCGAGAACAGGGCGAAGACCACATAGCGGAAGGTGTTCAGTCGCCGCTGGCGCCTTGCCTGCATCCGCGGGCGCTGGCTCGGGACCGGCTCAGTCAGTGCCAGGTCGGCCCCGGGGGCTACCGCAGCCATCGAGCCGCCCTCCGCTGGAGCAGGGCATATCCCGTCATGACGATGATCACCATGACCACCATGCCCAGGGCGAGCGCATCGGCCGCATTGATGTTGCCGAGTCCGACCTCGCTGGACAGGGCGGTGCTGATCTGCTGCGGCACGGTGTAGGCGATCTGGTTCTCCCAGGCCTGGATGGTGGCGAAGGCCGACAGCGCGTTGGCGAACAGCAGCAGCGTCGCACCGCTGAAGGCAGGCAGCAGCAGTGGCCCGCCGACGTGCCGCCAGTACTGCCACGCCGACGCGCCGAGGCTCTCCGACGCCTCCCGCCACTGGAGCTTCAGCCCGTCGACCGCCGGCAGGAAGACGAGCACCATCAGCGGGATCTGGAAGTACACTTAGATCAGCGTGATTCCCTGCGGAAAGTCGTAATACCAGCTGGCGTGCAGCAGCAGGCCGGTGGGCCCGATAAGCACCAGGAACGCGAAAGCCAGGGTGACCCCGCCGAACTGGGCGAGCACGCCCGAGCCGGCCAGGTAGACCCGGCGCACCGTCCCGTCCGGGTTTCCCGATGCCACCGCGTACGCCAGCACCGCACCGAGCACCGCCCCGGCCACGGCCGAGATCCCGCTCACCTCTATCGAGCCGACGAAGTAGGAACGCACGGCGGAGCTGCCAAGAGCCTTGAGGCCAGCCGCCGTGAATCCGCCGGTCGGGGTGCGGAACGCGCTGTACACCACGATCCCGGTCGGGAGCAGCAGGAAGATCCCGACGTAGCCGAGGAACGGCACGGTACCGATCCAGGCGGGAACCGAAGGCCGGCGCCCGGCCCTGGTGGGCCGGGCGCCGGTCTCGGTCGTCGCGGCGACCGTCACCGCCTCGCTACCCGACTGCCTTGGCCCAGTTCGCCGCCAGGTAGGTCGCGGCATTGGTGGCCTGGGACTGGGTCAGGAAGACCGGCGCGCCGGTGACGGCCGGCAGTTTCGCGGCGTCGGTCTTGTTGATGGTGCCGTTGGCGGTCATGGCTGCCTGCTCGACCGGCCGCGCGCCGCCGGCCAGCCACAGGTTCTGGCCGCCCGCCGCGGTCTGGGAGTAGAGGAACTCCTCCCACAGCCGGGCGGCGGCCGGGTGCGGCGCGTTCTTGTTGATGGCCTGCGCGTAGTAGCCGCCCAGCACCGCGTTCGGCGGCACGAACACCTTCCAGTTGGGCACCCCCACGTAGCTGGGCAGGTTGAGGTAGTCCCAGTTGAACACGACTGGGGTGGTGCCCGCCTTGATAGTGGCCCCGGTGGCCTGCACCGGTGAGAAGTTGCCCACCGACTTGAGCTGGTGGAAGAAGGCCACGCCCTTGGCGATGCTGCTGGGCGATCCGCCCGACGCCAGGTTCGCCAGCATGACGCCGTTCAGCGCGGCATTGGCCTGCGTCGGGTTGCCGTTCAGCGCGACCGAGTGCCGGAACTTCGGGCCGAGCAGCTGGCTCAGCGAGGTGATCGTCCCGAACTTGGACGAGTATCCGATGGCCATGTAGCCGCCGTAGTCCTGCACCCAGACCCCGTTGGCCGCCTTCTGCGCCGCCGGGATGGAACTCCAGCTGCTCACCTCGTAGGGCGCGAACAGGCTCGTGTTGACCAGCGCGACGGCCATGCCGATGTCGAGCACGTCGGGGGCGGCCGAGGTGCCGTTCTCCTGCTTGACCGCGTTGACCTCGTCCTGGCTGCTGCCGGCCGGGTTGGCCGAATTAATTTTGATTCCGTATTTCTGCGAAAAGTCCTTGATGATTGCCCCGTAGTTCGCCCAGGTCGGGGGAAGGGCGATGACGTTGAGCGTGCCCTCCTTCTTGGCCGCGGCGATCAGCGCGCTCATGCCGCCGCCGGTCGACGCGGAGGTAGCGGTGGCCCAGTTGGTCCCGCCCGAACTTGTCGATGAGCTTGAGGAGCACCCGGCCCCGAGCAGTGCCAGGGCCGCGAGCCCGGCGATAGTGATGCGATGTGACGCTCTCACGCGATTTCCTCCTGTCAGCTTTCCCCGGCCCCGGAGCGGTCGCCGAAAAGCCCAGCACGGAACCGCTCCCGAGGCCGGCGAACCCGCCCCTGTGCACGACACCAGCCGAAACGCCTTAAACGTTTAGCATTCGGTATGCTCACCCACCTAAAACACAGGTGTCAAGGGGCGTTACCGAGTTGACGCACGGGTGCCGCGGCCGGCCGCCCCGGGCCTGGTCAGCCCCCGGTCACACCGGCTTTCGCGGCGGCTGCAGTGAGGCCCGCTCGATGAGCTCGACCGGCGCCACGTAATCACCCGGCGGGACCTCCCCCAGCAGCCGGCGCATCAGCATCCGGCCCATCTCCCGGCCGTCCAGCGCGATGGTCGCCAGCGGCGGGTCGAGCAGCTCGGAGGTGGCCAGATCGTCGTGGCCGACCACCGACAGGTCCGGGCCTACCCGCAGCGACAGCTCGCGCGCCGCCTTGTAGACCGCGTGCGCGGTGTGGTCGGAGTTGGTGATGATCGCGCCCGGTGGATCCTGGCCCGCCATCATGGCCAGGGTGGCCCGCCTGACGTCGGTGAGCGTGAGCGGCGAGTACATGACCCGGCCGTGCAGGCCCAGCTCGGTGGCCAGCCGCTGGAAGTGGCGCAGCCGGTCGGGGTCGGCCATCAGCCGGCGCGGCGCGGACAGGAATGCGACCGAGGTATGCCCCAGCTCGGCCAGCCGCCGGAGCGGCAGCCCGACCGCGGCGGCGTTGTCCGGGTGAACCCGGGACACCCCCCGCGCGCCGGCCACCGCCGTGTTCAGCGCCACCACCGGGGCGCCGGGCCGCAGTTCCTGCCAGAGCCGGATGGCCTCGCCGGTCCCGACCGAGGCGATGGCCAGCCCGGCTAGCCG
Source organism: Streptosporangiaceae bacterium (assembly GCA_036522155.1). Classification (GTDB taxonomy): domain Bacteria; phylum Actinomycetota; class Actinomycetes; order Streptosporangiales; family Streptosporangiaceae; genus UBA9676. The sequence continues at coordinate 2,150 of DATDGI010000200.1, read as the reverse complement.
CTGCGCGGCCATTTCCCGCACGTGCATGCGCTCGTGCTCCAGCGAGTAGCGCGAGTCAAGGAACAGCAGCGTCGCCCCGTTCTGGCTGGCGACCTCTTCCGCGCCGCTCAGCACCTCCAGGAAGAACGGGTTGGCGAAGTTGCGGACCACGATCCCGTAGCTGGTGGTCCGGCCCCGCCGCAGCGCCTGCGCCTGGGGATTGGCGCGATAGCGCAGCTCGGCCGCGGCGGCCAGGATCCGGCGCCGGGTGTCCTCGGCCACCCCCGGCTGCCCGTTGAGGGCGAAACTCGCCGACGCGACCGATACCCCCGCCAGCTGAGCGACATCGCGGATGCCGGCAGGCCGCTGCTGCCCATCCTGCTGACTTGCCATGATCATCCCCGATGCTGACGGATCACCGCATTCGGCGTTCGGCGGCTCCGCGCACGGCGCATCACGGATGGATGAACGAGCCCCGGTCACCCACCTTGTAGGACAGAAGCCCTCAGCACAAGCAGCGCTCCTGGCCGCCACCTCTCCGCCAGGAACCGGCCCGTTCCCGGACGCTTCCAGGACACCGGCCGCAGATCGGGTACACGGGGCCGGTGGCCATGACGGGCGTCACCATCTCCCCCGTGTGCCACTAACGGGCCGCGGTCCCCCCCAGGGCCACCTGGCTCAGCGAGCCCGCATCCGGTTGTTGCGCGGGTTGTGCTCGACCTCGGCCAGGCCGAGCGCCTCCAGCACCGGCGGTACGTAATTGCCGAAGCGGCCGCGCAGCCCCTTCTTCATGCCGTACCAGCCGCCGACCGGGTTGCCCGGCGACCGCCCCCACGCCTCCACCGTCCCCTCCTCGGCCGGCTTCTGCTCGTCGGCGTTGCCCAGCGGCACCCAGTCGCCCGCTTCTTTCAGCATCGCGTGCAGGTCCTCGATGCAGCGCAGCTGGTAGCGCAGCTGGGTGGTGCCGACCTGGACGACCAGCGCCGGCGGATCGGCCTCGGTGTCCCGCCACGCCTCGAACTCCGACTTGCCCGGTGGCGTGGTCAGCAGCCACGGGTCACCGGCCGTCCCCGAGCCGGCGATGGGTGCGGTCATCATGCTGCTCCTCTCCTGCGACCAGCCGATTATGGCAGAGCAAACATGACATCTCTTGTCGTGATCCACCAGTATCCTGGAGCCGTGCGCGCGAGCCGGCTGGTGGGGCTGCTGGGACTGCTCCAGGCCCGCGGCCGGATGAGCGCGGCCCAGCTCGCGAGCGAGCTTGAGGTGTCGCAACGCACCATCCTGCGCGACATCGAGGCCCTCGGCGCGGCCGGGATACCGGTCTACGCCGTCCGCGGCTGCCGGGGCGGCTTCGAGCTGCTCGACGGCTTTCACAGCGACCTTCCGGCCGCCACCCGGCCACGGCATCCGCCTGCCACCGGCCGCCGGGCGCGGGTCCGGCTGTCACCGCGCGGGCGGCGGCTGGCCGTCCTGCTCGGCAGGCCAGCGGGCCTCCGGGCCCGGCCGAGCGCGCCACCCGCCCCGGCCGGGCAGGATAGCTGGACCGAGGCCTGGGTCCGGCTTGACTCGGCCGACGCGGCCGTGCTCGACCTGCTCGCCCTCGGCGCCGACGTCGAGGTGATCTCTCCGCCGGAACTGCGCGCCCTGGTCGCCGCGACGGCGAGCCGGATCGTGGCCCTGCATTCGGGCGGGCATGAGGCGGACGGGAGGAACGGTGGCTGAGGTCATATCGCGCGACGGTGTGCGGCTGGTCTACCAGAGCGCGGGGGCCGGTGACCCGCCGATGATCTTCGTGCACGGATGGTGCTGCGACCGTTCCTTCTTCGCCCCGCAGCTGGCCCATTTCGCCGCCCGCCATGCCGTCACCGCCCTGGACCTGCGCGGGCACGGCGAGAGCGGACAGGCCGGGCCGGGCCGGGCCGGCTACCGCATCGAGACGCTGGCCGACGACGTGCTCGCGGTCGCGGACGCCGCCGGGTCCGGCCCGCCGGTGCTGGCCGGGCACAGCCTGGGCGCGCTGGTCGGGCTGGCCTGCGCGGCCCGGCCTGGCGCCATCCGGGCGCTGCTCATGATCGACCCGGCGCCGATCACCAACGACGCGGTCAAGGCCTTCTTCCTGGACTCGGTGGATGCCGTGGCCGGCGACGGCGACGGGGCGTGGCGGAAGG
>DATDGI010000199.1:0-2173 GCA_036522155.1 Streptosporangiaceae bacterium | reverse complement strand
TGGAAGCGCCGGGATCTGCCGTCGCCGTGCGTACGGGAGTTCCGACCTCCCTCACTTCTGTTACTAATTCGCATTCCCGATACCCTTTCGCCCGGATGTACCCGAATAAGCCGACCAGGACACCGGCGGAACAGCAGTGTCCTCTTCGGAGGGAAGCTAGTGCTTTCGGCATTGGAAATCCAGAGCCGCAAGTTCTCTGTCAGCAGAATGTCGGTGCACGGGCGGCAATCCGCCCGGCAATGATGCCGAATTGTGTCTAGCTTGCGCTCGGCAACTGCTCGCCGGAAAACCCGACACGACTTCCTTCCCACCGCCTCGCGTGGTAATGCCGGACCCGCATGACTGCATCCGGGCATGTTCGGGGTCACCGCATGCCCGGGCACGAATGAGCCCGGTCTCTTAAGGCTCACCATAGAGTTCCCGGAATTAACGAGACCTTAACATCGGCACCGGCCCGTGAAGATACCGTTAACGCATAGTTTGGCGTAACGGAATTGTGATCCGAGTGTGACCCTAAATTGCGATCCGCCTCACTCGGGGGCCAGTCGATAGCCGGCCCGCGGCTGGGTCAGGATGAGCGGGGCGCTGTCGTCCGCCTCGAGCTTGGCGCGCAGCCGCCGGACGTAGACGCGCAGGTACTCGGTCTCGGTCTCGTAGCCGTGGCCCCAGACCCGGCGCAGCAGGTGAGCGTGGGTGAGCAGCTTGCCCCGGTTGACGGCAAGCTCGCGCAGCAGCGCGAACTCGGTCGGGGTCAGGTGCACCGGCTGGCCGTTGCGCCTGACCTGCTGCAGGGACAGGTCAATGACGACGTCGCCGACCACGATGACCGTGGCCGCCTGCTGCTCGGTGGGCGCGGCAGGCCGGGTCCGGCGCAGCGTCGCGGTGATCCGGGCCAGCAGCTCCTCGATACTGAACGGCTTGGTCAGGTAGTCGTCCGCGCCCATGTGCAAGGCGGTCACCTTGTCCCGCTCGCCGCCGCGGGCTGAGACCACGATGATCGCGACCGGGGAGCGCTCGCGGATCTGGCGGCACAGCTCGAAGCCGTCGGCCTCGGGCAGCATCAGGTCGAGCAGCACGATGTCTGGATCTTCGGTCTCGAGCAACTGCAGCGCGCGCATGCCGTCCACCGACACGATGGTGTCGAACCCGCGCACGGCGAGGTTGGACCTGATCAGGTCGACGATGTTGGGATCGTCCTCCACCACCAGGGCACAGGTCTTGCGCCCGTCCTCAGTCGTCGTCACCGTCGCGGTCTCTCTCACTCGGCAGGTAGACCTGGAAGCAGCTGCCCTTGGGCAGCGGGGTCAGCTCGATCCGGCCACCGTGGGCCTGCACGATTCCCCTGGCGATGGACAGTCCGAGGCCGGTGCCAGCGCTCTTGCGGTGGCCGTTGCCGTTGTCGTTGCTGCTGCTGCCGCCGTGGCCCGCGATGGCGCGGGCGGGTTCGAACGGGGTAGCCGCCAGCTCCGGCGACATGCCGACGCCATCGTCGGTGACGCTGATCACCACCTCGGGCATCCGGTGGTCCACGCTGACGCGTACCCGGGTGCCCGGCGGGTTGTGGCGCAGCGCGTTGTTCAGCAGGTTCACGAAGACCTGCTCCATCCGGTCATGGTCGGCCCACACGACGGGCAGGTCGGCGTCGTAGCTCAGCGAGACCGCCTCGGCGCTGGCCGGCGGCAGGCAGGCGATCGCGGCCTCGATCACCAGGCGGATGTCGCACCAGTCCGGCTGCAGGCGCATGATGCCCGATTCGATCGCGGAGAAGTCGAGCAGGTCATCGACCAGCCGCCCGAGGCGGGCCGACTCCGCGGCGATCCGGTCGAGGAAGCGCTGCTGCGAGGCGCCGTCCCAGGTCACGTCGGGCTGCATGAGGCTGGACGCGTACCCGCGGATGGCCGTCAGCGGGGTCCGCAGCTCGTGGCTGAGGCGAGAGAGGAATCCGCGCTGGAGCTCGTGCGACCGTCGCAGCGCCGCCGCCTCCTGGTGGGCGTGAGCGGCTTCCTCGCGATCGAGAGCCAGCCGGAGCGAGTGCGCCGCATCCTCCAGCAGCGCCGTCTCTTCCTTGGTCGGCGGGACGCGCCGCCAGGTGGCCAGCAGCACCGTGGGGCCGCCCGCCGCCACGAAGGCCACCGCCCGCGCGCGGTGCCTGCGGCTGCTGCGCAGCACCCTG
>DATDGI010000198.1:0-22020 GCA_036522155.1 Streptosporangiaceae bacterium | reverse complement strand
CGGTGTAGACGTCCATCGTGAAACTGACCAGCCGGGGAGCGGGATGCGCCAGAGCCCAGGCCGGGGCACGGTGCCTGGCAGATGCTCCAGCTACGTGGCCCCGGGCACGCCTGGTGGTCAGTCCGCTGGCTCCCTGGCCATCGCAGCGTCCATCTCGGTCAGGGTGGTGGTGATGACGCGGCGGCCGGTGGCGGCCTGCACCGCGATGAACCCCCGGCGCGGGCTGCCGGGCAGCGTGGGGGCGATCAGCCACCCCCGGTGACGCTCCTGGACAACCGCGAGGTCGCAGGGCAGCCGGGGTGCGCGCTCGCCGTGGGCGATCTCGTCTGCCTCAATGGCCTGCATCAGCCCGTCCGCACTGGCAGCCCGCACGACCCGCGGGGGGCTCGACATCAGCCTGCGGGCGTAGAGCATCCCCGCGACCACACCCTCCCAGGCATGCCAGGCCGGGCAGGCGGCCTCCACCTCTGCCAGGCGGCCGTTAAGGTTCTCCATAGCCAGGGCTCCGTCCTGGTCAGGCCCCGGTTTGGTGTGGAAGCACCGGCCGGGGCCGCTGCGTCTGTCAACAGGACACTAAGCCTGCGTGTGCATACGTGTCCATGCATATGTAAGGATAAGCTCGGCGTCACCATGCTGTGCCTGGTAGGACACGGTTTAACCGTGAGCATCGACCACGAGGGCGACGTGCCGGTTTACCTCCAGCTCGCCTCGATCCTGCGCGGCCAGATCGAGAACGGGGAGCTGGCACCGCGCCGCCCGGTGCCGAGCAAGCGGACACTGATGGAGCGCTACGGGGTGGCGGGCGGCACGATTGACAAGGCCATCGCCATCCTGCGGGCGGAGGGCCTGGTACGGACGGTCACCGGCCGCGGGATCTACGTGGTGCCGCTGGATGAACGCCCGGCATAGGAGAGCCAACATATAGCTCACGTTGAGGGCGCCGGCCCGGGCTTACTCCGCGGGAGTTACTCCTCGCCGATGTCGGCCAGGTTCTGGCGCAGTTCGGTGATCAGCGGATCGCCATCGGGCAAGGCGCGCTCCAGGCGGTCGACCGTGTCGCGCAGCAGCGCGCGGGCGTCGCCATAGCGCCCCAGCTGGCGGTACACCTGGGCCAGCCCCGCACGGCTCCGCAGCGTATCAGGGTGACGGGGGCCGAGCACCCGCTCGAACCCGGCCCAGGCCTGCTCGCAGGCCAGTTCCGCCGCCGCCGTCTTGCCCGTCTGCTGGTAGGTGGCGCCGAGGTTGTTCAGCGCCGTAAGCGTGTCCAGGTGATCGGGCCCAAGGACGCGCTCTCGGTCGGCCACCACCCGCTTGTAGGCCGCGACTGCCTCTTTTACCCGGCCGCTGGCCAGGTAGGAGTCGGCCAGGCCGTGACGCGTAGTCATCGTCTGCGGGTCCCGGGCTCCCTGGGTGCGCTCCCGGTCGGCCAGCGTGCGCCGGTAGAGGGTGATGGCGTCGGAGTACCGGCCCGCAGCCAGGTAAGCGGCGGCGAGCTCGTCCCGCGCGCCGAGCGTGTCGGTATGCCCAGGCCCGCCGATCTGCTCGAATTGGCGAACCGAGCGTTCAAGGACGGTGATCGCAGCCGGGAGCTGGACCGCCGCCACGAGGGCGTGGCCCAAGCGGCGCCCCGCCTTGATCACGTCACGGTGATCCGGCCCGAGCTTGTGGGTCAGGCTGTCGAGTACCCACTGGAACCACGGAACGGCGTCGTCCGCGCGCCCGGCCGCAAGGTAGGCGTCGGCCAGCCGCTGGCCGGCCAGCATCGTGTCCGGGTGCCCGCCGCCGAGCAGGCGACCGCCGGTCGTGGCCAGGTCCCGCCAATGGTCCACAGCGGGTCCGGTCAGGCCGGCGCGGTCCAGGCTGTCCCCCGCCCGCACCAGCACGGGATGGCAGCCGCCGTCCCACAGCAGGTTTCCGGTGACCCGCCGGAGGGTCGCCACGCAGGATCGCAGGCCGGAAGCAGGCCAGCCGGGCAGTTCCCGTTCCGGCCAGGCCTGGAGCAGCGCATCCGCGACCGAACTCGCCGCCTGATCCGGCATGCCTTCGGGCATCGCGGCCCGCAGCGCCGCCTGCAGCACTGGGCTGATCCGGACCGTCGGCGGTGCTGTCACCGGTTCGACGGTCAGCAGGCCGACCTGTTCCAGCGCCGCCAGCGCGCGGGCGCGCTGGCTGGCCGGGACGTCGCCGCCGCCCGCGAGGAAATCGCCTGCCGCAGGAGCGGCGAGGACGGTTTGGGGAATGCCGTGCCCGTCCAGCAGCGCGGCCAGGGCCAGCAGCAACTGGGCCGATCCGCCCGGCGCCAACTGCTCCACCCGTCCGAACGAGAACATCCACGTCACCGCGGCCGCTGGCGGCCGTGCGCTGGACGACTCCGCCAGCTGCTCCCGCCTGCGCACGAACTGGGCCCTGTACTCGCGGCACGACAGCGGGGAGTTGGCGATCACCGCGCTGGCCTGGGCCAGCGCGACCGGCTCGGAGTCCAGGTCCTGAGCCAGTTCGATCGCACCCTGCCGCTTGTCCGGATCAGCCGACAGGCGTCCGCTCAGATAGCTAATGGCCTCACGCAGGCTGAATCGCCCGACCGGCACGACCCGCATGCCGCTGGGGACGATCGCAGCGTCGGCGGAGGTCACCAGCACCCGGCCGGCCGGGCCGGCCGGCCACAGACCATCCAGGTCCGCCGGGTCGGCCAGGTCATCGAGTACCACCAGCCACGAACGGCTTGTCTCGCCCAGCCAGCTGAGGAACTGGGCGGCGACTGACTCACAGCTGCTCACCTGGTCACGGCCGGTCACGGCGTCCGTCGCCGCGGCGTAGCCGGACAGCACCGAGGCCCGGCTCGTGGCCTCGACCCAGACCAGCAGGTCTACACCGCCTGATTGCCACAGCGACTCGGCGAAAGCCGCGGCGAGCTGGGTCTTACCAGTCGACCTCAGCCAGTCCTGTGCATCGGGAGCCGCCACCGGGCCGGAGAAGGCAGCCCGGGCCGCCGCCCGGTCGGGGACGAGCGCAACCGCGGCCCCGGTCGGCAGCGCAGCCGCCAGGCCGGGGGCCGTCTCCGGCCTGGCACTAAAACCGTCAGCCAGCGCCGGCACCGTCCCGGACCTGATGGGCCAGGGCGGCCGGCCGGGGGCCGCGCCTGCCGGGTCTGCGGGCGGCACTGCGCTGCTCATGGCGCGCTGCCCACGGCCCGCCGTACGCGGGCAGCGCGGCCGGCGCCGCCGGCCCGGCTGGCTGAGCAGGTCATGTCAGGGTGCACCGTCCGTGCATCCGTGGCATGGCGGGTCCCAGGCCGGCCGGCGCGCAGAGCCAGATCCGGCTCACTGGCTGCACCGACATCGGCTGGCGCAGCTGAGGAGGCATTATCCCTTTTCCCCGCTGGCTCACAGCTCCTGGTTAAAGACGAGCACGGGACTGGTCCTGGTGAGTGTTTCCTTGCGGAAGAAGGCAGGGCCGGTAACGCGCATGAAGGCAAAGCCGATCACTCCGGCCACTGCGGCCAGCGCGGCGATGATGAAGATACCGCCGATCTGCCAGTGCAGGACCGGCACCGTCCATGTGGTGTAGCTGTTGGACGCCACCCAGTCCCTCTGCAGGCTGTAGAAGCCAGCCACCCACATGATCAGCCCGCCCAGCCCGGGCAGGATGCCGCGCATCCACAGATTCCGGCCACTGACGGTCAGCGTAGCCCGGTAGTACCAGACACAGGAGAACGCAGTCAGCCCGTAGTAGAACGCGATGTACAGGCCAATCGCGGTGACCGCGTCAGCGATCGGGTTGCCGCTGGCGATGTAGTTCAGCGGGATGTACAGGATGATCGAGATCGCGCCCATCACGACGGTGGACACCGTCGGGGTCAGGAACCTGGGGTTGATCTTGGCGAACGACTCGGGCAGCGCCCCGTAGGCGGCCATCGACAGCGTCGTCCGCGCGGTCGGCAAGATCGTGGTCTGGGTCGAGGCGGCGGCCGAGCTGAGCACCATGAGGATCAGAAGCCGGGACAAGACCGTGCCGAGCCCGGAGGTGCCGAAGATCGCGCCCCCGGCGACCGACAGCACGTCGAACTGGTGCGCCGGATTCGTCAGCCCGACGCCCTTGGCGCCGATGCCGGCGAACGCCTGCACGGCGATGATCACGGTCACGTAGGTGACGAGCAGCAGGACTGTCGAGATGATCCCCGCTTGGCCCGGCGTCCGGGACTTGTCCGCTGTCTCCTCATTCACCGACAAGGCGGTGTCCCAGCCCCAGTAGATGAACAACATCAAGATGATCCCGGACACGAAGGCCGAGAAGGACAGGTTCGACGGTGACAGCCAGCTAAGGCCCGGGTGCAGCGACCCCGACGGCGGTTGACTACCGAAGACCCGGACCAGCGCCGTGGCCGACATGACCAGCAGCATGATGATCTCGATAGACAGCAGCACCCTCTGGAAATTGGCGGAGACCTCAATGCCGCGGTAGCAGATGTAGGTCATCGCGACGATCCACAAGATCCCGACCAGTAGCACCCAGCCGCCAGAGGCGTTGCGACCGATCGCGCTATTCGGTCCCTGGATGAGGAAGAACAGGTACTGCCCGGCCACTTGGGCCAGGCTGGCCATGACCAGGATGTCGGCCGCCACAACGCCCCAGCCGCCGGCCCAGCCGGTTTTCGGCCCGAACGCCCGGGCCGCCCAGATGAACGTGGTCCCGCAGTCGGGATCGGCCTTGTTCAGCTCGCTAAAGCCAATCGAGCACAGCAGCATCGGCACGAACGCCAGCACGGCGACCAGCGGGGACTTCAGCGCGACGGCGGCCACCACGAAGAACAGCGTCGCGGCCAGGCTATAGGCCGGGGCGGTCGAGGCCACGCCTATGACCACGCTGGACACCAGGCCAATAGCGCCTGGCTTGAGACCCTTGCCCCTGGGCTGCTCCATTGGCCGTAGGCCACGAGTAAAGATGGCCATGGCTCGCCTTCCTGTAAGTCACCCAATCGTGCGGCGATTCCGCCCGATGGGCCCGGGACACGCTAGCGCGACCGCCGCCGACGACTGACCGGAAGATAGCCCCGCGATCTTCCGGCCCCGCGCGGCCTTCCCACCGGGGATGAGCTGGCTTTTCAGGCTACTGCGGGTCGCTGTAGGACGGATGGTAATCGGGCCAGGTCCGGAGGCACCGTGCTGCGCGACATCTCCTCGGCGTTGTACTGCCGCTCGCGGACGTCGGGATAGATCAGGACCGGGATGACGGTCGACGCCGGGATGGAACGGTTGGGCTTCATGTGACAAGGGCTATTGACCGTGGTGGCTGACGGGCTCTGCATCGGGGTTGCGCAGTACCGCACCGGTACCGGATCTGCGGAGCGCAGGGCGGCATCCGATCGGCTGAGCCACCATGGACACATGACCACAGACCTGCCCGAAACGCCATCCGAACAGCCGGCTGCGGACGCCAGAACCGCTGCCGCGAGCACGGTGGACGATGACCTGTTCCCAGCCGGGGGGGCTCTGACGGCCGACAGCGAAGAGGAGGCGCTGACCAGCCTGCTGGCGCTGGGCAACGCCGCGGATGCGCAAATGGCGGCCATGGAGCGGACCATGGAGGAGTTCCAGGCCATCTTCTACGGCGAGGATGTCACCCGGTCCGCCCGGCTGCTGCGCCGGAACCTCAGCCCCGAGAAGCGGGCCGAACTCGCCCGCCTGATCACCGAGCCGTGAGCACGAACCCGCAGTAAGCCGTCAGGGGGGAGGCGGGCCGGGGCGACCGTTGGCGGCGGATAGAACGGGTGTTCGAATCGGGGCAAGGCCGTGGAGCCCCGTGTCCTGCCGCGTGACATGATCACTCCATGGTGGACTGGCCGCGAGCCCGCCGGGGGGTGATCCGGCAGCTGGCCCAGGTGCGCCGCCAACTGGCCGCGGCCGAGGCCGCGCTGGCCACCGCGAAGGCTGAGATGGCGCGGGCCGAAGCGGAATTCGACGCGGCCGGCCACCGGGTCGCCCGGGCTGAGGGTGCGCTCGACACCGCCCAGGCTGACTGGGACAGCGCCCGGCAGCAGCGATACGCCGCCCGGCAGGCGCACCAGCGGGCCGGCACCGCCGTCGAGCGGCTCCAGCGGGGCGCCCGCGACGCGGCCGAGCGCCTGGACCGGATGCCGCCATTAACAGCACCGGGACCGGCCGGAGCAGGCAGGACGGCAACGCTTTCGGGCCGTGATCCGGCACCGTGTCAGGGCTGGGCCGGTGGCACGACGACGATCATCGTCAGCAGCACCCGTTGCGTTCCCTCGTTGGCGTAGGCGTGCGGCAGGCTGGCCGGGAACCGGGCGCACTGGCCAGGGGCGACCTGGTACCGGGTACCGTCCACGGTCAGGGTCAGCGTGCCCGCCTCCACCCAGGCCATCTCGCGGGCGGCCGGCGCGTGGGGGTCGCCGCCCGATGACTCGCCGGGCATGAGCACCCAGCGCCACAGTTCGGCCGCCCACGGCGGCTCGGTGGCGGCGATGATCGTCCCGGTCCCGCCGGACGGGCCCCGCCAGAGCGTCCGCGCGTGCTCCGGTCCGGTCACCCGGACCTGCGGCTCCACCGGCACATCCACCAGATAGGTGACCGGCACGCCGAAGGCGTCGCCGATCCTCGCCAGCGTGGCCAGGTTCGGGTTGGACCGGGCCTGCTCCAGCGCGACCAGAACGCCCTTGCTCACCCCGGATCTGGAGGCGAGATAGTCGAGTGACCAGCCACGCTCGGTGCGCAGGGCCTGCAGGGTGCGCGACAGCGCACTGGCGAGATCACTGGCAGCCATGGTCAAACCCCTCGCCATCGCAGCGGTCGGTATGTTGAACTAGACGGTATAACATTCCGACCGACGGTCGTAGCGCAACGAGCATGGCCGGGGCAGGGAGACGGCAGTGGTCATCGGATTCGCGCTGTTCGCCGCCCTGCTGTACGGCAGCGCAGACTTCCTCGGTGGGATGGCGTCACGGCAGGCCAAGGCAGCGTCGGTGGTCATGCTCTCCGCCCCGGCCAGCGCCGTGGTGATGATCGCCGTGGCCCTGATCTCCGGCACCCCGTTCCAGACCGCCGGGCTGGGCTGGGCGGTCGCTGGCGGGGCGGCCGGCGGTATCGGGCTGATCGTCTTCTACGCGGGCCTCGCGGCCGGGCCGATGAGCGTGGTCGCCCCGGTCGCCGCCCTGGTGTCGACGCTGCTGCCGGTCGGGGTGGCGCTCGCCGCCGGCGAACGGGCCAGTACCGCCGTCTACGCCGGGGCGATGCTGTGCCTGGTCGCTATCGGCCTGGTCAGCATGGAGCAACCGCGCCCGGGCGAGACCAGCCGCCGGCCGGGCCGCGGCCTGGGATACGGCGCGGTGGCCGGCATTTCGTTTGGCATGTTCTTTCTTTTCGTCCGGAACGCGGGCGAGGCGGGTGTGCTGTGGCCGGTCTGTGCGGCGCGGGTGGCCGGAACCGTGACCGTGCTGGCCGCGGCCCTGTGGCTCGGCACCTCACCGCCGGGGCGCTCGGCGGGCTGGCGGGTGCTGACGGCGGCCGTCGGTTCCGGTGTGCTCGACTCCGCCGCGAATGTCAGTTATCTGATCGCGGTCCGGGCTGGCCTGTTCGGGATGGCGGTCGTCATCACGTCCCTCTACCCCGGGATCACGGTGCTGCTGGCCCGGGTGGTGCTGGGCGAGCGGATGCGCGGCGTGCAGCGGGCCGGGCTCGTGCTGGCGGCGGCGGGCGTCGCGCTGGTCACCTTCTGATGCCGGTTTGCGGCTCCGCGGCCAGGGTCCGCCCCGGCATCTCGCTGGTTCCGGGCAGGCTCATGCGGCCGGACGCTCTGGTGTGGTCGTCCGGCCGCACGAACCCCGGGGAAGGGAGTTTACGACTGGCCTGGCCGGTCAGTCGTCACCATCATCTTTGCTCGGGAAGATTAGGTTACAGACCTCAAGGTACAGCTGCTCAGGATACGGGATATGGTCAACGGTCCGCAGCGCCTGATCCTGGCCTGCCGATTCAAGGATGAACTCACCATACCCGAGCAGGCGGCCGAGGAAGGTGCGCTGGAAACTCATGTCGGTGACCTTGACCAGCGGCATCATTGCCACCTTCCGGGTGAGGACACCCGAGGTGAGGATCATCCGCTGTGAAGTGACCACGAAATAGTCGACCGCCCAGCCGATGGTCTTCCAGACGAGCCGTACAAGCAGGATTCCCCAGACGATCCAGACCAGATACAGCAGTGTCGACTGATGCCGCAGGATTGTGTCGCTCAGCACGACCGCGGCGATCAGGCCGCCGAGGGTGAGCAGGATCGGGCCGATCAGCACCGCCGGATGCCGCCGGACGGTGATGACCTGCTGCTCGTGGGGCAGCAGGTACTTATTGACTTCGGCCGGGGGCGTCGCGCCCGGAGCGATCAGCCGCATGCGCCCAGCGCCTCACTTGGTCACAGGGAGTTGAAGAAGGTAGCCAGGGAGTTCCCGACTCCCTTGAGGGCGCTGAGGAGGTTGGTCATCGCGTGAGCAGCGCCTGTCGGGTTTGTCACCAGGTACCAAGCCAGAAAGATGACGACCGCCCAACCGGCGATCTTCTTCGCGTTCATGATCAGCTCCCGGAAGCCCGTGTGCCGGTCGTTAACCCAGCTTAGCTCAGAGTGATTTCCCGACCAATGGCTGCGACCGGCTATGCCAAGCTACCTCCCCCTGGGGGAGAGATCGTTGTCCCGCGCCGGCTCCCGGCAAAATCGTCAGCCGTGCCATAAGCCACCGAGCGTCACATCGATTACTATAGGTGGTTACGTAACGGCTGTACGTGATGTCATTCCGTCCCAAGTCAGCGGGCGCCGACCACGGATTGGCAGGACACGGCGGCAACCCATCTGACACCATTTCCTTCCTGGGCGGCACCACCCGATGGAGCGACGATGACGGACATGGGCAGCGACGATGTCGCTGTCGTCGTCTACCGGGAAGAGGGAGACGCCTGGGAGGCGGACGTCCTGCCGCAGGCGCTCACCGAGGACCTGGCCGGGCTGATCCACGCCCTGCGCCAGCAGCCCAGCATCGGCGGGACGTTCGGGCTGGTGGCCGTCGGTGACGACTTCTTCGTGGCGCTGCGTGCGATCGGCGGGCAGGTGTCGGTATTCCTGTCCGACCTCACCGCGGCGCTGGACTGGCCGCTGGCCCGCCAGGTGATGGATTACCTGGAAATCGACCTGCCCGAGGAAGATGACGATCTCGACCAGGTGCTGCCCGCTGGCGATCTGTCCATCTTCGCCGACCTCGGCATCGACGAGATGGACCTCGGCATGCTCGCGGGCGACCTCGACCTGTTCCCCGACGAGGCGCTGGCCATCATCGCCCGCAAGCTCGGGTTCGGCCACGCGCTGGAGCGTGCCCTGGATGCGGCCGTCGGCCGGTAGCCCCCGCGGTCAGTGAGCACCGGGGACAGCACCGGCGGCCGCCGCGGGAACAGCACCCACAGCGAGGCCGGTGCACGCTACCAGCCGGCCATGCGGCTGGCGCTGGCGGAGGCGGCCAGCGCGGCCGCGGCGGACGACGCCACCGGGCCGGACCAGGCCGACGGGGCCCGGGCAGGCGGGAACGGCGGGCTGACGCGGTCCGAGGTCCCGGTCGGCGCGGTGGTGCTCGGCCCGGACGGCGAGGTGCTGGCCCGCGCGCACAACCAGCGGGAAAGCGATGCCGACCCGACCGCGCACGCCGAGATTCTCGCCATCCGGGCGGCTGCGCGCGCCATCGGATCCTGGCGGCTGGAGGGCTGCACGCTGGTCGTCACCCTGGAACCGTGCCCCATGTGCGCGGGGGCCGTGGTCGCGGCCCGGATCGAGCGGGTCGTCTACGGTGCCGCCGACCCGAAGGCCGGGGCGGCCGGCTCGCTGTGGGACATCCCGCGCGACCCGCGCCTCAATCACCGCGCGGAGGTGGTCAGCGGCGTGCTCGCGGATGAATCCGCCGCGCTGCTGCGCGAGTTCTTCGCCCGGCGCCGTCGCTGACCAGCCCGGGCCGGCGGCCCGAGCCGGGGCGGTTGCGCCTGCCGCCTCCCCTGGCCAGCGGCCTCGGCGGCCGGAGTCCGGTAGGCTCAGCGGCGGTGGAGTCGCCTAGTGGCCGAGGGCGCACGCCTCGAAAGCGTGTGAGGGGGCAACCCCTCCGTGGGTTCAAATCCCACCTCCACCGCTGTTGACCTGCAAGAACACCGGTCCTGGCGGCCGACTGACGTGGGGGGCTTCGCGGAGGCCCCACCCGCCACGCCAAATCGCGGCTCACAGAGCCTGCACCCAGTTTTTGAAGCAGTACAGGCGCAGCAGCACGCCCGCACGGATGGGAGTCAGGAGATCCAGGGTGCCTTGTACGTGCCCGTGTCGTTGAGGATCGCGGTCCAGTCGTCGCCGGCCCAGATGTTGCTGATCTTGCCGTGGCTCAGGCGGTATACATCGACGCCGTCCCACTGGACGTGGCGCCCGCTCGCGGGGATGCCGAGAATGTCGCCCTCCTGCGTGCCGCTCACAACCACGCGGACCACGACCTGGTCGCCCTGACCGAAGATGTCATCGATAGTGACGTGCGCGTCGGGGAACGCGGCGACCACTCCGGCGAACAGCCCGGCGACGTTGGCACTGCCCTTGATGGTGCCCACGGTGCCGCCGGACCACTGCATGTCGGGGTTCAGGTAGTTGGCGGCGTGGTCGCCGTTGTGCTCGTTGACGACGTCCTGGAGGAATGCTTCTACCACCCGCTCGTTGGCCCTTACGCTCATGACAAGCTCCTTGATGCTCGGTTTCTTGGACCGGTTAATCTGCTCCTTCTTCAGGGCCACGTCGTCCTCCCTGACGGTGCGATCGCCCCCAGGCTCGCCGCCCGTCTGGTGATAGGTCGTCACCGGATCCTGGTGATTCGCGCGTCGGCCGCCGCCGTGCTCGGCGACCTGCCAGCCAGCACCCGAGCCGCCCTGTCGCGCTCGCCGGCTTCTTCAACACCCCCGCCGGGCCAGGCCCGGCCTGACGACTCGCGCCCCGCGGTGCATCACGTTCGCGCAGGCACACCAAACAAGCGTTCACCGGGTGCCGCCACCTTCGCCACCAGCGGATTGGGATGTGGCATCCCGGCGGCCACCCGCGCTGATCCGGGACGCCCAAGACCAGATCGCCACCAGCACAGCAAACTGCGCCATTACGATCCGTTGCGAGCCGCTGGCACGCTTGACGTACTCCAACCGCCTGCGCATCAGAGCCGACTGCCGACAGAACCGGGTGCCGCGCAGTCCTCGAAAGCGTGTGAGGGGGCAACCCCTCCGTGGGTTCAAATCCCACCTCCACCGCTGTTGACCTGCAAGAACACCGGCCTTGGCAGCAGACAGGCGGATGCCTCATGCTCCCCTTGTCTCATTTGGTGGTCTCAGTTACGAGCCGCATGCGGACCCATCGCCGGGCTCAGCTTCAGCTGTCGTGCCTGGTCACGGCCATCGCGGACGACCCTGAACAGAAGCACGCACGCCGCCGGGGCGTGCACCTTGCCATTCAGCGCTGCCGGGACCGTCCGCGACCGGCCGGATACCCGCCAGCTGACAGACCGCATCACACTGAGTGATCGAGACGAGCCAAGAGAACGCGCGCCGAGCCGCCGATATGGCGGCCACGGGGTCAGGACCAAGAAGACCGGCGGCTATACAGATCTGGAGTGATCTGGGTTCGAAGGCGATCGCGGTCATGCCGCAGCGCGGCGTCTGTGCTGCGGGAGGCAGCGCATCGTCAGCACCCGTCGTAACTCGTCCAGTTCGACGCGCCGCCTGCGGCGATGGCGTTATCGAAGATCTGATTCTGGTAAGCGGGGCCGGCGACGCCGTACTCGCTGGCCGCGCCGCCGTACTTTTCCCAGGTGCCCAGCAGGAACTGGTAAGCACCGCCGCCGTTGCCGGGTCCCCAGGCGTAACTGCCGCCCTCTTCGGCGTTGCGGATGCAGATCCCAAGCGGTGAACTGGCGGCATCACCGCCGCCGCTGGATGGCGCTGGTGCCGCGCTCGGGGTCGGGCTCGGCTGCGCTGCTGCCTGTTGCTGTGCTGCCTGACGTCGCGCGCGCCGGGCGGCGGCGAGGTTGGCGAGGTGCCTGCGCTGGGCCGCTCTAGCGGACTCACGAACCATGAGGGCGATGAGCCTACGGCTCCCGCCGGCCGTCACATAGTCGCTGGTGAAACCCGACGCTGTACTCGTCACCGGCATCGCGTCGTGAGAGGGCCCTGCGGCTGCGGATCCGCCGTGCAAGAACACGAAGGCCGCAGCCACGCCTGCGAGCGTTGCTGCGGCCACTACCGGTACTCCGCGCCTGGTGGCGGGTTTGCTGGGCTTGGCATGACGGGGTGCTGCGGGCATCACGCTCCTGTCCCCGGAGCCCCGCGTTCACCCGGCGAGCTGACGCCTGCTGACGTCAGGTGGCGCGGGCAACGCCTGTCCCGGGGAACCTACTGGCGGCCTGGCGGGAGGCGCAGCGAAACACCCGAAGAGCGCACTAACCGGCACCAACTGTGGTACGGGCAGCTAATTGCAGTCCCCTGATCATGCGGTGGGCGTCGCGGGAGGTCGGGGCTGCTAGCGGAGCCAGCGGGTCAGAGCTACCTCTACAGCGCCGGCTCGGGACCGCGCCCGGCCTGCCAGGGAAGCCCGTGGTTAGGGGATCATTAGGGCATGGCTACTGACCCACTGGCAGGGCTGGGCCGCCAGGTCAGGGCGGCGGTTTTCGACGGGCCTGGCCAGCCAGTCCGGGTCACCGAGGTGGAGCTTGCCCAGCCCGGGGCCGGTGAGGTGGAGATAGCGGTTGCCGCGGCCGGGGTCTGTCACTCCGACTTGCACATCATGCTGGGGGACTGGCCACACCCGGTTCCGCTGGTGCTGGGCCACGAGGGCTCAGGCGTCGTGACAGCAGTCGGCCCGGAAGTGGCCACCCTGTCGCCAGGTGATCATGTGGTGTTGTCGTGGGTATCCGCATGCGGGCGGTGCCGGTACTGCCGTCGGGGCCGGCCCGCCCAGTGCCAGCTGGCCGCGGAGGTGATCGCCCCCCGCGGGGTGCTGTCGGACGGCACGAGCCGGCTGCGCATCGGCGGCCAGCCTGCCTACCACTACCTGGGTGTCTCTTCGTTCGCTGAGCGGGCAGTGGTTCCGGAATCGGGGGCGATCCGGGTGCGCCAGGATGCGCCGCTGGAACTGGCCGCGCTGGTCGGCTGCGCCGTGGCCACCGGTGTGGGTGCGGTCCAGAACACCGCCGCGGTAGCGCCAGGCACCACCGTGGCGGTCATCGGCTGCGGCGGGGTCGGCCTCAGCTGCGTGCAGGGCGCACGGCTCGCCGGGGCAGCGCGCATCGTCGCGGTGGACGTGGTGGCGGGCAAGCTGGCGGTGGCCAGGCGGCTCGGTGCCACCGATGTTGTGCACGCCGATGGCCGCCCGGTCGTCGCGGCCCTGCGAGCCCTGGTTCCGGAAGGCCTGGACTATGTCTTCGACGCCATCGGCAAGATCGAGACCACCGAGCAGGCGATTGCCGCCCTCGGCCTGGGTGGCAGCGCCGTGGTGGTCGGGCTGCCGCCGTCGGGCAAGCAGGCGCGGTTTGACCCGCTCGCCCTGGCCGAGGCCGATCAGCGGATACTCGGCTGCAACTACGGGTCGATCACGCCCCAGAGAGACATCCCGCGCCTGGTCGACCTAGTCATGAACGGCGATCTGGACCTGGAATCGATGGTGTCCGCCCGCCGCCCGCTGGCCGAGGCCGCTGACGCGCTGGCGGATCTCCGGTCGGGCCGCACGCTGCGCCAGTTGCTCATCTGCTCCGCCCGCTGACACACAGCACCGCCAGCCCGGCGGGATACGCGCCTACGGCACGGGCCGCAGTGCCGATGATCCGGGCGCGTCGGGCGCCCTCAGCGGTCATATAGCCGCGGCGCCGTCGTCGGGGAGATGAGGCCCCGGTGCCGGGCACACGGGTTCACCAGCGAACGCAGGCCGCCGAAAGCTCAGGTCAGGTACACTCCCGGCCAGTGGTGGATGGGCCCGCGCAGTCCTCGACAGCGCGTGAGCGGGAACCCGCCGTGGGTCGAGTCCCACCTCCACCGCCGTGTGATGCCGACAGGGGAGATCGGCCGCCATGTCCCCGCGGCCGTCCCGGCGCAGGCGCTGCCGCCTGCCGCGAGCGAACGCTGGCCTGGAGAGTAGACCGATGGAGCCGCAGAGCACCGGCCTGTTCATCCTGCTGCTGGTCGTGTTCTGCGCGCTGCTGGCCTGGGTCGCGCTGACCAAGGAACCGGTCTTCCGCATCCTGGCCGCGAGCCTGGCCTTCATCCCGGCGATGCTGTTCGGCATGGCGGCGGTCAACAAGTACTACGACTACTACCAGAGCTGGGGCGCGGTGGCCGCCGACTTCGGCGGGCCGGGCCTGAGTTCGGTGCCCGCCGTTCCTGGCAACCTCACCGGCCAGCGGCTGACGGCGATTCTCGACAGGGTGACCAGCTCAAGGATCGCGGCCGCCTCGGGCGAGACCGTGCGGCTGACCGTGACCGGGGCCCGCACCCACATCAGCCGGGCGGTCTACGTTTTCCTGCCACCGCAGTACTTCCAGGCGGCCTACCGCCGGCACCGGTTCCCCGCGGTCGAGCTCATCTCCGGCTACCCGGGCGGCCCGCTGGACTGGATCAACGTCATGGGCATCATCCGGGCCTACCAGACGCTGCTGCGGGACGGGGCGGTCCAGCCGGTGGCCCTGATCATGCCCGATCCGAACGGCAACCCGCAGATCAACCTGCAGTGCCTCAACCTGGTGCACGGCCCGCAGGACGCCACCTATCTGGCGCAGGACCTGCCGAACTCCCTGTCGCGGGCACTGCGGCTGGTGCCCCCGGGGCCCGCCTGGGCGATCGCCGGTTACTCCGAAGGCGGCTATTGCGCCGCCAATCTCGCGCTGCTGTATCCGGCCCGGTACGGGTTCGCCGGTGTGCTCAGCGGCTACTTCCAGCCACTCAACGACCGGCTCGGGAATCCGTCGCGGCTCATCGACCCGTTCGGCAAGAGCCTGCGGCTGCGCAGGCTCAACACCCCGCTGCGGAGAATAGCGGCGCTGTCGTTCTCGGTGGTGGTCCCCCAGTTCTGGCTGGGCGCGGGCATGTCCGACCGGGAAGACGTCACCGCGGCCAAAAACTTCCAGCGGCTGCTGCTGACCCGGCAGCCGGACGTGACCGTCAACCTGGTGCGGGGCGGCGCTCACACCATGGCCACCTGGCGGGCGCTGGCTCCGTCGCTGCTGATCTGGCTGACCAGCCGCCTGGCGGTGGCGGCTGAGCACCCGGTACCCCCGAAGGTGGTGAAAACCGCCAGCCCCACCAGGAAGCACCGGCCCCACCCGGCCGCCAGCAGCCGTTAACCGCTGACGGGTCCCGGCTGCGGCCTCAGCAGCGGGGCCTCGGGCAGGGCGACCGTGGCCGTCGCCGGGGCCGGGACGGCGGTGCCGTCCGCCGGGTGACCCGTGGTCAGCGGACCGGCCAGCCGTGTCAGCCGCGCCGGCACGGACGGGTGGGTGGCCACCAGCAGATGCTGGCCAAACGTCCAGTGGCCGGGACTGCCGAGCATGGCGCCGAGACGGCTGATCGCGTCAGCACAGGCGCCCGGGTCGCCGGTGAGCGCACGTGCCCTGGCATCTGCGGCCACCTCCTCCGCCCGGGCGGCGTGCAGGTTGACGACCAGCAGCAGGCGGAACATCAGGTACGAGACGGCCACCAGGAAGGGCAGCACCCGCCAGTCGAGGTGCGCGGGCAGGCCAGCCAGATGCCGGACGGCAGGCAGGGCGCTGAGGGCGACCGCGGTGGCGAGCGCCGCCTCGCTACACAGCACCAGCCGGGTCAGCCGCCGCCAGGGGTCGCGGTGCAGGACGTGCGCCAGTTCGTGGGCGATGACGGCCCGCAACTCACGGCCGTCCAGGCTGTCCATCAGCGGCGGCGCGACCAGGATCATGGGGTTCGGCATCAACCCGTCGACCGCGACCGCGTTGGCGAGCAGGTTCCGGCCGCGCCAGCCGACGACGGCCACCGGCGTGCGCTTGGCGCGGGTAAAGGCGAGCGTGTCCAGCACCGCCGCGAGCTGCGGGGACGGTGGCAGCCGCCGGTACTGCGGCTGGCGGATGGTGGTGATCGCACCGAGCGGCAGTGCCAGCGTCACCAGCAGCAGGAACGTGCCGGGGCTGGCCCGCAGGCCAACTGCGATGAGCATCAGCGCCAGCATGCTCTCCAGCCAGCCGGCGAAGTTCCGCCAGCGCTGTGGGGTGGCGGCCGCGGCGGGGTACAGGTCGGGGACCAGTGACATCGCGCGCCGCCGCCAGGTACGGCCGGCCAGGCTCACCGCCAGGACAGCGGCCGCCATGATCATCCACGCCAGGGCGACCAGCAGCACATTCCCGCCCGGTGCCAGCAGGTGCACAAACCCCGCCCCGACCGGCGTCAGCCCGAAAATGACCAGCAAGGCGATCCGCAGCAGTTCGGTCACCCAGGCCGCCTGCCAGCGCAGGGCGAACGCCTGCTGCTGCGGGGTCCTCGGCCCGGGCTGATCGGCAATAGCAGGCAGACGCCGCGGCAGACCCCGCCATCCGCCCGCCATCACGACCATGACGGCGAAAGCGGTCATCGCTGCCGCGGCGACAACGCCAAGCACCAGGCTGAGCATGACCGCCACCACCCTTGCCGCCCAGGGCCCCAAGCGCCACTGGGGACAAAACCGGCCCAATACTACGGTCGACGCGCACTTTTGCACCTCCTTTTACCCAAGCTGAGCTGATGGGGGCGCCGGATGGCCCAGCTCACTCTCACGCGGGCGGTAGCGCGGGCGGGGCCAGCGGTTGACGTGACTGTCGTATTCACTGTAATCTAATTACAGTGAATACGACACGCCGCTACCACATGCGGGCACGGGCCGCATCCACCCAGGCCACCCGCGAGCGGATCATCGGGGCGATGCTGGAGATGTGCATGGACCGCTGGTACGACGAGGTGACCCTGCGGGATGTCGCCGGGCGGTCCGGGGTCGCGCTGCAGACGGTGGTCAACCACTTCGGCAGCAAGGAGGGCCTGCTGGCCGCCATGCTCGAGGACCCGCGGGCCGAGCAGGAGTTCGGCGGCCAGCGGCTGACGGCCGTCCCGGGTGATATCCCGGCCGCGATTGGCCTGCTGGTTGCCGACTACGAGCACGCCGGGGACGCGGCCATCCGGTTCCTGGCCCTGGAGTCACGGGTGCCCGCGCTGGCCGCCCTGCTGGCCTTCGGCCGCACCGGGCACCGCGCCTGGGTGGAGCGGACCTTCCCGGCGGCGCTGGCCGGGTTCACCGGTCCCGCCCGGGACCAGCGGCTGGCCCTGCTGGTCTGCGCGACCGACGTCTACACCTGGCGCCTGCTGCGGCGGGACCAGGGCATGACCCGCGACGGGACCGCCGCCGCCATGACCGAGCTGGTGCGGGCCCTGCACCCCAGTGGCCCGCCCGCGCACGACCAGGGGAGGGCCCGATGAGGTATCTGTTCGCCACCATGGACGGGGGCGGGAATCTGTACCCGGAACTGGCGCTGGCCGGCCGCCTGGCCGGCCGCGGCCACGAGGTCCGGTTCCTCGGCCACCGCTCGCAGCGGGCGGCCATCGAGCAGGCGGGTTTCCGGTTCACGGCGTTCCGGTCCGTGCCCGAGATCGACTCGGCCGTGGCTGAGGCCACTCCGGTCAGGGACTGGGAGGACGACCCGGGGACGGTTTTCACCGGGCTGTGCGAGCACTTCTGGTTCGGGCCGGCCAGCCGGTACGCCGCCGACACCGCCGCGGAAATCGACCGGGAGCCGGTCGACGCGCTGGCCGTGGACTACTTCATGTACGGCGCGCTGGCCGCCGCCGAGAAGTCCGGCCGGCCGACGGCCGCGCTCTGGCACACCACGTTCGGCGAATTCGACGCGCTCAACCTCGGCCTGCCCACCTTCAACGCCGCCCGGGCGGGCCTCGGGCTGCCCCCGCTGGCGAGCGTCTTCGAGCAGTTCCGGCGGATCGGCCGGGTGCTCGTGCTGACCACCGAGAGCTTCGACTTCGCGATCGCGCCGCTGGACCTGCCGGCCAACGTCCGCCACGTCGGGCCGCAGCTGCCGGGCTGGGACGGGGCCAGCGGGGAGCGGGCACCAGATGGGGCCAGCCCGGCTGGTGGCGATCAGAGGCCGCTGGTCCTGGTCGCCCTGAGCACCACCTATCAGGCCCAGGAGGATCTGCAGGCCAGGATCACCGCCGCGCTCGGCACGCTCGATGTGCGCGGGCTGGTGACCACCGGCCCGGCCGTCAGCCCCCCGCGGGATGTCCCGGCCAACGTGGAGGTGCGGGCCTGGGTCCCGCACGCCGAGGTGCTGCCGCAGGCGTCGCTGGTGATCACGCACGCGGGCATGGGCACGGTCATGGCGGCGATGGCCTACGGCGTCCCGATGATCTGCCTGCCGATGGGGCGGGACCAGGATGGCAACGCAGCGCGCGTTGAGCATCTCGGGGTGGGCCGGGTGCTGCCGGCCAGCAGTGGCGCCGCGGACATCGCCACCGCGGTGCGGGCCGCCCTGGCCGATCCGGAGCTGGCGCGCAACGCCCGGCAGCAGGCCGCCGTCATCCGCGCCGATATCGCCGCCGACCGCGGCGTCGCCGAACTGGAAGCGCTGGCAAAGCCGGTTCCGGTGCAAAAGTGAGCCGCCGCGGGGGCTGAACATAGCGCTAACAAATGCCGCCGCGCCGCCGAATGCGCTTGCCGGTCAAGCCGGTGCCCATGACAATACGGAGCCATGCCCGGGAATCAGCTTTCCGCCGTCCAGCACGTCGTCCACCTGATGCTGGAGAACCGTTCATTCGACCACATTCTCGGGTTCCTGTATGCGGACTCCGGCAACGTATCGCCGTCCGGGGCCGCCTTTGAGGGGCTCAGCGGCACCGAGTCCAATCCCGATGCCAATGGCAATCCGGTTACCGTACACAAGATCAGCCCCACCGATCCGGGCGCCTATTTTATGCCCGGCGCTGACCCGGGCGAGGGATATGCGAACACCAACTCGCAGCTGTTTGGCAGCGGCACCGCGCCGGTCCCGCCGGTAGCGTCCAATCGGGGTTTTGTCACCAACTTCGACGCCACCATCCCCTGGGACCAGCGGGCCGGGCGCAGCGTCCAGGCCGGCACCACCGCGTCCGACATCATGGGGATCTTCACCCCGCAGGCGCTGCCGGTCATGTCCGGCCTCGCCCGCGGGTTCGCGGTCTGCGATCACTGATTCAGCTCGGTCCCGACCGAGACGTTCCCGAACCGGGCGTTCGCCTGCGCGGCGACCAGCCAGGGGCACATGAACGACGGGACCGCGTCCTACACCGTGCAGAGCATCTTCGGGCTGCTGACCGCGCACAACGTGAGCTGGAAGATCTACGGGTACAACCAGGACCCGCTGACCCGCAAGAACTTCCCCGACACCACCAATGCGCCGGACACCAACTTCGGCAAATTCACCGACTTCACCGCCGACGCAGCGGCCGGCCAGCTGCCCGCCTACGCGTTCATGGAGCCGAGCTGGGGATCGGCGGGCAACAGCCAGCACCCCAACTACGATGTCGCGCTCGGGGAGCAGCTCATCCACGACGTCTATTACGCGCTGCGCGGCGGCCCGGGCTGGAACCAGACCCTGCTGATCATCAGCTATGACGAGCACGGCGGCTGCTACGACCATGTGCCGCCGCCGTCGGGGGCTGTCCCTCCAGATGACTCACCGGGCGAGTTCGGGTTCGGCTTCACCCGGTTCGGCGTCCGGGTGCCGGTGCTGCTGGTCTCGCCGCTGATCGCGGCGGGCACCGTGTTCCGGGTGCCGGCCGGCACCATGCCGCTGGATCACACCTCGGTCCTGAAGACCGTGCAGACCCGGTGGGGGCTGCCCGCGCTGACCCGGCGGGACGCGGCCGCGCCCGATGTCGGCGGCGCGCTGACCCTGACCACCCCGCGCACCGACGATCCGCTGGCTGGGGTCGTGGTGCCCACCTCCACCGGCGCCAACCCGGCGGCCGCCGACGTCTCCCACATCCAGCAGATCGACGCCCAGCTCACCGCCCAGCTGCCGGTCCCGAACGAGCAGCTACGGACGGCTCCGCTGCTGACCGCGATGCGGACGCCGGCCGACTTCGACAACTACACCCGCGTCCGCACCGAGACCTGGCAGGCCGCCCGGGGCCCCGCCCCAGCGGCGCCGCACTGACCGCCGCCCACGCTGGCCACGAGCCGGCCCTGCGGGGTTAACCAGGCGGCATCGGCATTCGGTTACAGTGACGGGATGCCCCCGGGATCCGGCCGAGTTCAGCCTGCCCGGCCGAACGTGATCCTGGCCGTGGTGTCGCTGGCGGCGCTGGCCTACGCGGTGCTGAGCTCGGCGGTGATCCCGGCGCTGCCCTCGCTCGAGCGCAGCCTGCACACCACCGAGACCGGGGTCACCTGGCTGCTGACCGGGTTCCTGCTGTCCGCGTCGGTCGGCACCGCGATCATCGGCAAGCTCGGCGACATGTACGGCAAGCAGCGGCTGCTGGTGTGGACCCTGCTGGCGCTCGCGGCCGGCACCCTGCTCGCGGCGCTGGCCGGCTCGCTGCCGGTGCTGATCGTGGCCCGGGTCATCCAGGGCGTGGCAGGCGGCATCTTCCCCCTCTCGTTCGCGATCGTCAGGGACGAGTTCCCCGCCGACCGGGTGGCCGGCAGCATCGGGCTGATGTCGGCGATCCTCGGGATCGGCGGCGGCCTGGGCCTGGTCGTCGGCGGGCTGATCGACGAGCACCTGAGCTGGCACTGGCTGTTCTGGATCCCGCTGCCGGTCATGGTGGTGGCGGCGGCCTGCACCTGGCGGCTCATCCCGGAGTCACAGGTGCGCTCGCCCGGCCGGGTCAACTGGGCCGCGGCGGCGCTGCTGACCACCGGCATGTCATGCGTGCTCATCGCGATCGCCCAGACCACCGTCTGGGGCTGGGCCAGCCTGCCCACGCTGGCGCTGCTGACGGCGGGCCTGGCCGTCTGCGGACTGTGGATCATGACGGAGGTGCGCAGCCCTAACCCGCTGGTCGACATGACGATGATGCGGGTGCGCGGGGTGTGGACGGTCAACCTGGCGGCGTTCCTGGTCGGGGGCGGCCTGTACGCGTGCTTCCTGCTGCTGCCCCAGTTCGCGCAGCTGCCGGTGAGCACCGGGTTCGGGTACGGCTCCTCGGTGGTGGTCGCCGGGCTGTACCTGCTGCCGTGCGCGCTCGGCATGGGCGTGCTCGGCTCGATGGCGGGCCGGGTCGAGCGGCGGTTCAGCTCCCGGTGGGCGCTGATCGCCGGCGCCGCGGCCAGCGCCGCCGCCTGCGCGTGGCTGGCGGTGGACAGCCGCCACCCCTACGACATGCTGCTCAGCTCGGCGCTGCTGGGCGTGGGGATCGGGCTTGCGTTCGCGGCCCTGGGCAACCTGATCGTGCAGGCGGTTCCGGCCAGCCAGACCGGCGTGGCCAGCGGCATGAACACCGTGCTGCGCACCCTGGGCGGGGCGCTCGGCGGCCAGATCGCGGCCACCTTCGTGGCCGGCAGCACCCTGCGGGGCCTGCCCGCCCTGACCGGGTTCACCAGGACATTTGCGATGTCAGCGGTCTTCCTGGCCGGATGCGCGGTCGCCGGGCTGCTCATCCCGGTCCGTGCCGCGGCGCTGACGCCCCTGCCCGCCACCACCCCGGAACCGGGCTAGGCACATCGGGCGCTGGTGCTGCTGCAAACTGGCTGCAAGGCGCGGCGCGCACGCTGGCGGCCAGACCCCGGCCACCAGGAGGCGGCGATGACGGGCAGACCGGTGATCGATGAGTTCCTGCAGGCGATCGAGAGCGCCACGATTCCCGCCTGCGACGTGTGGAGCGCGGACGCGACGCTCGACGCGACCGTGCCCAACTGGCGGCTGCACGCGGCCGGCGCCGACGCGATCCGCGCCGAGTACGCGCGGTGGTTCGCCGACCCGGCCCGCTTCGACGA
>DATDGI010000197.1:0-15998 GCA_036522155.1 Streptosporangiaceae bacterium | reverse complement strand
GTTCGGCAGCCCGCTCACGTTCACCTGGTGCCAGGTCCCGCCGTAGTTAGTGGCGATGCCCGAGGCGAAGCCCGGGCCGGGGTTGCCGCCCGCGGCGACCCAGGCGGCGTAGATGATCTTGCCGCCGTTGGCCGAGGACAGCGCGGTGACCGCGTTGCCGGTGCCGGTGTTGAACACGTTGGTCCACGAGCAGGCGGTATTGGTGCAGCTGGTGTTCCAGCCCGCGGTGCTCACCCACACGTACTGGCCGCCGATGAGCCAGACGTTGGGGTTCTGCTGGTCCGGCACGACCGGGGTGACGAACCGGGCGGCCGGGTCGCAGCCCGGCCTCGGCCCTCCTGACAGCCCGGTTATTATCTGGGCTTCGCAGGTCGGGCTGACGAAGTCGGCGAACGAGTGCCCGCCATCGGTCGAGGAGTACATCGTGCCATCGACGTACTCGCCGGTCATGTTGTTGGCGTTGTGCGGGTCGACGATCACGTCGAAGCCGTCACCGCCGGCCGGCTCCACCATCTGGGCGCTGCCGGAGGTGAGAAGCGACGTGCCGTTGTCCTGGAGCCCGCCCCAGACCGCGGTGGTCTTGCCGATCAGGCCGGCCCGCGCGTCGTAGTACTGCCAGTCGCGCAGCGTGGCGTTCAGGTCGGTCCAGTTGCCGTCCTCCGCGGTGTCCGACAGCGGCCGGCTGTAGACGCCGCCGTCGTTGCCGATGACGATCTTGCCGTTGGTGATCATCATGGCGTGCTGGTCGGGGTGGGTGACGTTGGGGCAGGTGTTGTTGGCGTCGCAGGCGAAGTTGTAGTTCCAGTACGGGCTGGCCGTGATCCAGGTGCTGCCGCCGTTGTTGGACTGGTAGAGCTCCTCCAGCCCGGCGTACACGTGGTTGGGGTTGCTGGGGTCAACGGCCAGGTCCTGGTTGTACCAGGTCTGCACGCCGGGCGTGCCGAACGTCGGCGAGGCCGACCCGGACGCGGCCAGCTTGGTCGCGTCAGCGATCTTCGTCCACGGCCCGGTGACGCTGGCCGGGCTGCCGGACGAGACGAAGATGCCCTGGAGCACGGTGGCGGCACCAGCAGCCTGCGCGGTCGGCGACTGCACGATCGCGTAGAGCTTGCTCCCGTCCGCTGAGTACGCGAACGTCGTCCGGCCGATGTCGCTGGCGTTGATGTCGCCGGTCGGGGTGACCTGGCTGAACGTGTTGCCGCCGTCGGTCGACTCATAGAAGCCGTTGTTCTGGGTGTTGCCCGGCCCGTGCCAGCCGATCGCGGCGATGACGTCCTGGCCGTTCGAGCCCGGCACGATGGCGACGTCGGTCACCTGCTGGTCGTACGGCGGGTTGTCGACCGGGCCCGCCGGGTCCAGCACCTCGGTCCACTGGTTAGAGCCGGCCGCGGACCGGAACAGCCCGTTGTCGGTGGCCGCGTAGACGTTACCAGCCTGGTCAAACGCGATGCGGAACACCGTGTGGCCGGACAGCGGGTTCCCCGCCGTGGTGTCGCCCACCCGGTGCCAGGTGGCACCGTGGTTGGCCGACCGGTACACGCCGGTGCCCGCGTAGGAGTCCTGCGACACGTTCGCCTCGCCGGTGCCGACCCACAGCGACCCGTCGGTCGGGTCGACGGCCAGCGCCCCGATGGACAGGGTCGGCATCGAGTCGAACACTGCCTTCCACGTCTGGCCCTGGTCACGTGACCGCCACACCCCGCCGTCGGCGGTGCCGGCGAACCAGTCGCCGTTCGCGGTGGCGGCCAGCGCGGTGACCCGCCCGCCGACCAGCGAGAAGCCGGCTCCTTGGTTACCCCAGAAGGGGTCGGTGTAGTTGCTCGGCTGGCCGTTGTAGGGCTGAGTGGTGAACTCTTGCCAGGTCCCACCCGACTCCGGCAGGGCCGCGGCCTGCTGCTGCGCGCTCACCAGCGCCTCGCCCGAGAGGCTAGCTGCCGGGGCGGTGCGCTCGTAGTCGTACTGGGCGAGCTGGCCGGCCAGGTCACCGTCGTCAGGGGTGTTGGTGGCTGACGCCCGGCCACCGTGGCTGCGCACGTAGCTGTTGTGGGCTTGCTGCCGCGCACCGGCGCCATGAACACCTGGGCTCTTGGCCAGGCCCATGCCGCTGAGCGCGAGCGCGGTGCCGAGCGCGACCGCCGCTACCAGGGGCGCTCGCCACGGGCGGATCCGACGCTGCATCCTGCCTCCTCAATAGGTTTTGCCTATTACTCCTATAACGGAACTATGAAAGGCAGACAAGCGTTACAGGGTTTTCGTGCCCCTTTATGCGGTCGCGACCGCTGGGAACCGGTCAGCTCCCGACCTTGGTGATGGCCGCGTTGATCAGCGTTGGGCGGTCCCGGTCGGCGGCGCCCGCCCGGACCAGGTCGGTCACGTCGTCGGTGCTGCGGGCCTGGTAGGCGTCCACGCCGTAGCTGGCGGCGGTGGCCACGATGTCCAGGCCGGGCAGGTCCAGGCCGGGCACCCCGGCGGTCTGCTCGCGCAGCCCGAACTGCTTGAGGATGCCGTATTCGGCGTTCGACGCGACGACCAGCGTGACCGGGATCACGTAGGCGGCGGCCGTCCACAGCGCGGTGATCGCGTACTGGATGGCGCCGTCGCCGAGCAGCCCGATGACCGGGCGGTCCGGTGCGGCCAGTTGCGCGCCGACCGCGGCGCAGACGCCGAATCCGAGCCCGCCGCCGGCCCCGGCCAGGTTGGACAGCGGCGCACCCGGCCGGATGGCGTCGATCATCGCGGGCTTGTTGCTGGCCGACTCGCTCACCCACAGGGTGTCCGGCACGCCAGCCTGGGCGACCGCGGCCCACAGCGCCTGCGGGGCCATGGGGGCCACCGAGGGAACGAGCGGGGCCGGTGCGGGCCGGGCCGGCGGCCGCGGCCGGGTGGTCTGGCGCACGGCCTGCGCCAGGGCGGCCGAGGCGGCGGCGATGTCCGCCACGATCGCGTCGCCGGCCGGCGCCCGGGCGGCCTCGTCGGGGTCGTTGGTGATCTGGACGAGCGAGGTTCCTGCGGGCAGGTACGGGCCGGGGACGTGCGGGTAGTACCGGAAGACCGGCGCCCCGATGACCAGCACCAGGTCGTGCCCGGTCAGCGCCTGAGAGATCCAGGCGGCCCCGGGGAGCAGTTGCCCGCGGTACTGGGGATGGTTCTCAGGGAACCCGGAGAACCCGGGCAGCGGCGCCGTCCATACCGGGGCGTGGGTGCGCTCGGCCAGCGCGACAAGGCTGCCGCGGGCCCCGCAGCGGTCCACGTCGCCCCCGACGACCAGGGCGGGCGAGGCCGCCGCGTCCAGCCGGGCCGCTATCGCGCTGACCGCCTCCGGGCTGAGCGACCCCGCCTGGGCCACCTTCCGGTCGCGCAGCACCGCGATGTCGGCGGCCTGCGCCGGGCTGAGCTCGGCGGCCATGTCGTCCATGGGTATCGAGACGAAGACCGGGCCGCAGGGCGGGGTCATGGCGATGTGGATGGCGTGCGCCAGGACGGCGGGGACCTCGCTGGCGGCCGCGGGCTCGGCCGACCACTTCACGTACGGCTTCGGCAGGGTGGTGGGGTCGACGCTGGTCAGCAGCGTGTACTGGTTCTGCATGTCGCGGCGCTGGTTGCCGGCCGTGATCAGCAGCGGCGTCTTGTTCATGGCCGCGTTGTAGATCGCCCCCATCGCGTTCCCGACCCCGGGCGCGGTGTGCAGGTTGACCAGCGCGGGCCCGCCGGTGACCTGGGCGTAGCCGTCGGCCATCCCGACCGGGACCATCTCCTGCAGGCCCAGCACGTAGCGGAAGTCCGGCGGGAAGTCCTGCAGCATCGTCATCTCCGAGGACCCGGGGTTGCCGAACCAGGTCGTGAACCCGTGCGCCCGGAGCAGATCGATGGCCGCCGCCCGGACCGTGGTCATAGCCGCTCCTCCCGGTGGGGCGTCAGCGGAGCAGTTCGCGGGCGATCACCAATTGCTGGATCTGGCTGGTGCCCTCGTAGATCCGGAACAGCCGCACGTCCCGGTACAGCCTTTCCACCGGGATGCCGCGGATGTAGCCGGAGCCGCCGTGGATCTGGACCGCGCGGTCGGCGATGCGGCCGACCGCCTCGCTGGCGAAGTACTTCGCCGCCGACGGCGCCAGCCGCCGGTCGGTGCCCGCCTCGTACTGGGCGGCGGCGTCGAGCACCAGCGCCCGGGCGGCCAGGTATTCGGTCTGTGAGTCCGCGAGCATGGCCTGGATGAGCTGGTACTCGCCGATCGGGTGGCCTCCCTGCGAGCGCTGCTTGGCGTAGCTGACGCTTTCGTCGATCAGCCGGGCCGCGACGCCGACACAGACGCCGGCTATCGTCAGCCGCCCGTGCGCGAGGCTGCGCAGCGCCGTTGCGTATCCAGTTTGGGCGGCCTCGCCGACGAGAGCGTCGGCCGGCAGGCGGACGCCGGTGAACGCGACGTCCGCCGTCCAGGCGCCGGCCTGGCCCATTTTGTGATCCCGCGCCGCCACCGCCACTCCGTCCGTACCGGCGGGCACGACGAACACCCCGATGCTCTTGCCGGGCGGCGCCTGCGGATCGGTGCGCGCGAACACCATGAAGACGTCGGCGACCGGGGCGTTGGTGATGTAGCGCTTGAGGCCGTCGATCACCCAGCCCCCGCCCGCCTCCCCATCCCCCTTCACCGGCCGTGCGGTCGTGGCCAGCCGGCTCGGGTCGGAGCCCGCGTCCGGCTCGGTCAGCGCGAACGACGCCACCACCTCCCCGGAGGCGAGCCGGGGCAGCCACCGCTTGCGCTGCTGTTCGGTGCCGGCCAGGACGAGGACCTGGCCGGCGATCCCGTTGTTCGTGCCGAACAGCGACCGGAAGGCGGGGGCGGCGTAGCCGAGCTCGATGGCCACCCGCACCTGCTGCGATACCGACAGGCCGAGGCCGCCGTACTCGGCCGGCAGCGCATAGCCGTACAGCCCCATGTCCTTGGCCTGGGCGATCAGGCGGGCCGGGATCTCGTCCGTCTCGTCGATGCTGGCTTCGGCTGGCATCACCTCGCGCCGGATGAACGCCCGCAGCAGGACCAGCAGCTGATCGAAGTCCGCCCCGGTCACCATGGGCGCTGCCCGGGTGGTGCGGTGGCGGGGTGCTGCCCGTCAGGGCGGATTGCGGCCATGTCCGTCCTCTTTCCCCGGGCCCACCATGGCGCCGGGCACGACGATGCGGTCGAATTCTTCGGCCGTGATGTAGCCGGTGGCCAGCGCGGCTTCGCGGAGGGTGGTGCCCTCCTGGTAGGCCTGGTGCGCGATGGCTGCGGCCTTGTCGTAGCCGATGACCGGGGACAGCGCGGTGACCAGCATCAGGGACCGGTTCAGGTAGCTGTCGATCTGGCCGCGGTTGAGTTCGATGCCTTCGACGCAGTATTCGCGGAGCTTGCTGCAGGCGTCGGCGAGGATGGTGGCCGAGTGCAGGAAGTTGCTGATGATGAGTGGGCGCATAGTGTTGAGCTCGAAGTTGCCCTGGGAGCTCGCGGCCGCGATGGCGCTGTCCTCGGCCAGCACCTGGATGCAGACCATCATCATGGCCTCGCACTGGGTCGGGTTGACCTTGCCCGGCATGATCGAGGACCCCGGCTCGTTGGCGGGCAGGATCAGTTCGCCCAGGCCGCAGCGTGGCCCCGAGGCCAGCCACCGGATGTCGTTGGCGATCTTCATGAGCGGCACGGCCAGGCCGCGCAGCGCGGCCGACGCCGCCACCATCGCGTCCGTGCCGCCCAGGGCGGCGAACTTGTTCACCGCCGTGCGGAAGGGGTAGCCGGTGGCGCTGGCGATCTCGGCCGCGATCTGCTCGCCGAAGCCGGGCGGGGCGTTGAGGCCGGTGCCGACGGCGGTGCCGCCGACGGCGAGTTCGTAGAGCCCGTCCGCGGACGCGCTGACCCGGCCGATCGCCTGGGCCAGCTGGTGGGCGTAGCCGGACCATTCCTGGCCGACGGTCAGCGGGACCGCATCCTGCAGATGGGTCCGGCCGATCTTGACCACGTCCCGCCATTGGTGCGCCTTGGCCTCGATGGCCTGCTGCAGCCCCTGGACGGCGGGCAGCAGCCGGGTGTGGATGGCCTGGACGGCGGCGATGTGCATGGCGGTGGGGAAGGTGTCATTGGACGACTGGCCCATGTTGACGTGATCGTTGGGATGGACCGGGGCCTTGCTGCCCAGCTGCCCGCCCACCAGCTGGATCGCCCGGTTGCTGATCACCTCGTTGACGTTCATGTTCGACTGGGTGCCGGACCCGGTCTGCCAGACATGCAGCGGGAAGCTCTCGTCCAGCTGGCCGGCGATCACCTCGTCCGCGACCTGGGCGATCAGCGCGGCCAGCCAGGGCGGCAGCCGGCCGGCCTGCCCGTTGACGATCGCGGCAGCCTTCTTGATAGAGCCGTAGGCGTGGTAGACCGCCTTGGGCATCTTGTCGTCCGCGATCGAGAAGTGGATCAGCGACCGCTGTGTCTGCGCACCCCAGTACCGGTCCGCCGGGACGTCGATGGCGCCCATGGAGTCGGTCTCCCGCCGGGTGCCGGTGACGGCCAGCCCGACCGGCAGGTCACGTACCTCCGGCCCATCCGGCCCAGGCCTCATGGCATCCCCGTCATCCATGATCTGCTCCTGACGCGGGTCATCCCGCCAGGGACGTGGCTGCCGTCTCCTGCCGGTGGTGGAAACTGGCCGGGATGGGTCCTCGTTCATAGAGCGGGGACGGGCCAGGAATCTCACTCTAGGCGGTGCGGTGTGACAACCAGGGCATGGCGCGGATGGCGCCGGGCGAGTGGCGGCCGCGCGGTGGCCACGGTCAGCACGATCCTGCTGGCCACGGCCACGGCGCTGCTGGGTTCCGGCCCGGCCATGGCGACGGCCGGGGTGCACCGCGCCGACCAGCCCGCGGGTTTCTGGTATGGGACGGATAGCCGCACCATCACCATCTCCGGGAGCGCGCCGTACCAGGAGCCGGTGATCGGCGGCCCGTACGGCGGCTACATCGGGATGGCCGGCAACTGGGCGGTCCTGGCCGGATGCCACAAGATCGTGGTCTGGTCCGCGGCCAACAGCGCCCAGGCCGACACCAACTTCACCGCCCATCACCTGGGCATCGGCACCGGCGTGTACTGGTTCATGGGCGGGCCAGGAGTCGACCCGCATTACAACGGCACCGCCACCGAGGCCTACGCCTGGGGCGGGCGGCAGGCGGCGCGGGCCCTGGCCCACATCGCGCAGCTGCACGTGACCTACCCGGTCGTCTTCGCCGACATCGAGCTCCCGGGCGATGCGCCCAGCTACACCCCAGCCCCCGACAACGGCTGGAACTCCGTCTACACCTCGCCCTGCAGCGGCGTGGTCCGCGCCTCCTTCATCCCGGCCGCCGTCGACCGGGCCGACCTCAACGGATTCGCCGCCTACCTGGCCGGTCACTCCTCGTACAAAACGGGCGTGTACTCGGCACCCGACATCTGGGCGCAGATCTTCGGCACCGGCCCGGCCTCATCGATACCGAACACCTACGAATGGACGTATGAGTCGTTCACCAGCAGCCTGGCCCACCCGCCTGCGGGCTGGTGCCTGACCGGCACCGCGTCCGCCACCTGCGCGCGCTTCTTCGGCGGGATCACCAGCGGCAACAAGCACGCGCTCATGTGGCAGTGGTCGGGCGGCGGTGGCAGCAGCAACGGCCATGGCGACTTCGACCAGATCGACGCCAACCGGACGCCCTAGCCACCGCTGGACCGGTCAGACCGCGTGCAGTACCTCGCCGCCGTACACCAGCGGGTGCTCGGGCTGGAACGCGTCGGCCAGGCGGTTGAACTCCTGGAATCCCGGGTCGGCGTCATGCTCACTGTGCTCGGCATGGCTGGGCACCTCGACGACGATGACGTACTTGGCCACGTCCGCGCGGTCGTCCGTGCCAAACGCAGCCCGTGACATCCGGGCGCTGATGAAGGCACCGCGGGCCTTGTACTCGCGCCAGCGCGGCAGTTCCCGCTCGGCGAAGAGGCGCTCGTACTCCGCCGCCTGATCGGCGCGGATGTGAATGACGATGACGTCCAGCTCGCTCATCGCTGCTCCTCGGTTGCCCTTCCCGGCGCGCGAGATGCGCACGGGCCGTGAAGATCCTCGCGTACTGCGGCCGCGACCCGGGAATCAGCTCCCGTTCATGGCCGCGAGCGCGGCGCGGACCTCCTCGGCCATGGGCGGTGGCACGTCGCTGGTCGCCAGCACCTGCCGGAGGGCCTTGCCGTAGGCGACGTCATAGGCCTGATCCGCGGGCACGGGGGTGTCCGGCACCACCCCGGTGCCCTGCCAGTTCGTGCCGGTGACCGGGCTGATCGAGCGGGCGAACGGGATGCCGATGTGGACGGCGGCACTGATCGGGAACGGCCGGGTCGGGTGGGCGCCGCCGCCGGTCGTCTCGCCGATGACTTCCGCCCGGCCCAGCGCCTGCAGCGTGTAGCAGAAGTCTTCGCCACCGGAGAACGTCCGGCTGCTGGTCAGCACGTATACCGGCCGGTCCAGATAGCGGCTGCCCGGCAGATACGGGTAGGACCAGAACTGCCGGGTCTCACCCGTATCCGCGCGGAAGATGTCATTGAAGTGCGTTGGATCCTCGGCGAATAGGTAGCTGCACCAGAACGCCACCCCGTGCGGGGAACCGCCGCCGTTGTGCCGCAGGTCGATGATCAGGGCGTAGGTCCCTGAGACCAGTTCCATCGCCGCGGCGATGGCCGGGCCAGCGTTCTCGGGCATGGGCACCCGGTGCAGGTCGAGATAGCCGATATTGCCGTCCAGCCGCTCCACCCGGCGTATGCCGAAGTTGTCGAGCCTTCCGGTCCGGCGCGCTTTCAGCCGTTTCAAGTCGTGATCGGCTGGTCCGTCGCTGCCGTGGGGATCATCCTCCCCGGCCGCGCTGCCGCGGCGAGAGCCGGCGGAATCACGCCTGCGCCCGGGAGGGCGGGGGCCGGCGGAATCACGCCCGGGCCCGGAACGGCGGGAGCCGAGACCGTTCCCGCGGGCCAGCGGGCCGCCGCCGAGACGCACCCGCAGGTGCTTGTCTCCGCTGGCCGTTTGCAGATGGCCGGTGAGCTCTTCGGTCAGGGTGATCTCGTCCAGGTTGTCGTACTCGCCGGCCGCGAGCCGGGCCTCGATCTCGGTGGCGACGCGTTCGGCCTGGTCGGGGAACACGTAGTTCTCGCGCAGCAAGGCGAGCGCTTTCGTCACGATCTCCCGGCTGGACAGCTGCTCCGCGGCCAGCGAGCCGTCGTCGGGCATGCTGATCGGCGCGGTGCCCGGGTCAGCATCCTCAAGGGTGAACTCGAGCAGCCTGGCCGAGGGGAGCCGGAGCGACAGCTCGCGCCGGAGTTCATCCATCCGTGGCCGGTGGCTGCCTGCCCAGGCGGCCAGGACATCCGCACCGCCGTGCCCGGGAACGACCACCCGGACCATCAGCTGGCCAGGCCCGATCGCCGGGTCGTCGCCGTTGCGCAGCAATTCGGCCCGCACCACCGCACCGGCCGGGAAGAGTTCCTTGACCGCATGGTCGATGACCCGCGCGACTTGCTCCACGCACAGACCAACGTCACCCGATGCGCGTGCGTTCCAGGACCGGCCCCAGCGGCGGGTCCTGTGCCCAGCTGGCGTGGACCCTCGCGATCCCATGCGACGATCCCGGCCACCCGCGGGTTCTCACAGGGCGGTGTCGTGAGCCACAGTAGTAGTCATGAGGGGACCTGCCCCGGCTGGCACGACCGATGAAATCCAGCGCATGCAGGAGGGCGTGCGGGACTGGGTGCGGCAGCCTGCCCGTCAGGCCAGGGGCGGGCCCGGCACCGATTCGCCCGTGATTGTCCTGTCCCGGCTGTGTGCGAGCGCATTCACCCCCCTGCTGATGGCCGGCGATGCCGCTGGTGCTGAACTCGCGGTCCTTTCCTCGGCGGGCAGCCAGGACCTGAGCCAGGCCGTCACGGGCGCACTCGCCCGGTCGCGCCGGCACCCTCAGCCGCATGTCCCGTCGCGGGACGAACTGGAGGAGGGAATCGCCCGGCAGATTCAGCAGGCGCTGACGCCCGGCGACGAGCGCGCGAACGCTCTGCGGAGTGAGATCGCCTCGGTGCTGAAGAGGATTGACGCTGGCGGGACTGCGTTGCGGGCCGCGATGGACGAGGCAAATGATCGGGTTCGCACCGATGTGTTCGCTGCGATCAGCGTGCTCAGCTCGGGCTTCAGCGAGATGGCGTTTCTGATCAAGGATGCCGCGAAGGCGGCCGAGAGGATCCAGAAGCGCCTGGACGCGGAGGGCGCGAAAGCCCAGGCCATCATCGAGCGCAATGAACGGCAGTCAACGGACGTCCGCCTGGTCCGCGAGGACCTGGCCGCCGGAGCAGGCCGGGTGGGCGCTGGCGGGCCGTCCGCCGCAGAGCCAGGAAAGCAGGTTGCACTGTGGGTGCACGGATGCCCCTACCGGGGGTTGCTGCCCTTCGGGGAGGCCGACGCGGGGGTGTTCTACGGGCGGGAACGGCTGGCCGCCGCGCTGGCCGCCAAACTGGCCACCCGCGTGACGCGGGGCGGGCTGGTCGTCGTCACCGGGGCATCAGGGGCGGGTAAGTCGTCTCTGCTGCAAGCTGGCCTGCTGCCCATCCTGGCCCGGGGCCAGCAAGTACAGGGATCCAGCCAGTGGCCGCGTATCGTCATGATCCCGACCAAGGACCCCATGACCGAACTGGCCGCCCACCTGGCGGCACTGGACGGCGGCGACACCATCGCGGTCCGGGACAGGCTCGTCCAGCACCCAGACGAGGGGCACCTGGCCGTCTGGTCGGCAGTCCTCGCCGCCACGGCCCGCCGCGGTAGGAAGCCGCCGGTGCCCGGCGACGGCGCTGCGCGGCTGGTGCTCGTCGTCGATCAGTTTGAGCAGGTCTTCACCCTGAACCCTGGCCCGGAGGGGGATGCCGCCCGGCGGGCATTCGTCACGGCATTGTGCGCGGCCGCCACCAACCAGGCCGGCCCGGGGCAGGAACCGCCCGCACTGGTGGTGATCGCGCTCCGCGCGGATTTCTGGGACCGCTGTGCCGCGCTTCCCCAGCTCGCGGGCGCGCTGCACGACGGGCAATTCCTCGTTGGGCCGATGACCGAACCCGAGCTCCGGGCGGCGATCACCGGCCCGGCCACACTGGCCGGGCTCCGCATCGATCCGGCGCTGACCGATACCATCCTCAGCGATCTGCGGGCCGTGGGGGGGGACGGCGCCGTCGGGGGGCTGCCCCTGCTATCCCAGGCCATGGCGCTCACCTGGGAAAAGCGCGAAGGAGACCAGCTGACCAGCCACGGCTACGGCCAGGCCGGCGGGGTGAGTCACGCCGTCCAGACGGTAGCCGACGCTGTCTACGACGCGCTTCCAGCCGCGCAGCAGGCGCTCGCCAGGATCGTGCTCCCGAGCATGACCGTAACTGCCGACGGCCGGCTGGCCTGCCGCCCGGTCCACCGGAACGACCTGTACGCCGGGCTCCCAGGTACTGCCCGGACCCAGGTCGACGCCGTCCTGAAAGCGTTTGCCGCCCAGCACCTGGTGTTCCTCGATGGTGATTGGGCCACGATCTCCCATGACACCCTCTTGCGGGCCTGGCCGAGGCTACGCGGGTGGCTGGAAGAGGACCAGGCCAGCTGGTTCACCTATGGCCGGCTGGCCGATGCTGCTGATGCCTGGCACGACCGCCGGGACGACCCGTCGCTGCTCTACCGGGGAGCTGATCTCACCGCACTCCAGCAGGCGGCCACGCGATGGTCAGAGCAGCCAGCGCGCTCCCCCGCTCTCACCAGCACCCAGCGTGACTTCTTGCAGGCCAGCGGACGTGCCGCCACCCGCGGTGGCCGCCGGTGGCGCAGCACTGTCGCCCTCCTCGCCGTCCTGGCCCTGGCCGCCGCCGCCGTGCTGGTCGTCGTATTCCAGCAGCGCAACACCGCGCTCCAGCAACGTGACCAGGCCATCTACAACCAGACGGTCGCTGAAGCCCTGAGGTTCGGCAGCAGCAACACACCGCTCGCGGCCCAGCTCAACCTGGCCGCCTACCGTCTCCGGCCAACCCCAGATCTGGCCTCACGCCTGCTAGACCTGGAAAACACGCCCCTGTCCTTGCCGCTGGCCGCCGGCACCCGCGGCGTTGGTGCGGTGGCGTTCAGCCCCGGTGGCCACCTGCTGGCCGCTGGCAGCTTCGACGGCACGGTCCGGCTGTGGGATGTCGCCGATCCGGCACATCCGCGGCTGCTCGGCCGGCCGCTCAACGTCGGCGAAGCCGTTGAGTCGGTGGCGGTCAGTCCCAATGGCCACACGCTGGTCACCGGTACCTACTTTGGCACGATCGCACTGTGGGACATCACCAATCCGGCCCACCCCGTGGCGCTTGGCCTGCCGCAGATCGCCGGCGGCGGCATCGTTTATACGATGGCGTTCAGCCCCGATGGCCACCTGCTCGCCACCGGCGACATCGATGGCACGGTCCGGCTGTGGGATGTCACCGATCCCGGGTTCCCGGCGCTGGTCGGCCAGCCCCTGAGCGCCGGCGGCAGCATCGTCTACGCGGTGGCGTTCGGCCCCGACGGGCGGACGCTGGCCACCGGCAGCTTCGACGGCACGGTCCGGCTGTGGGATGTCGCCCATGCGGCGCACCCACGGCTGCTTGGCCGGCCCCTGGCCACAGGCAGTGTCGTCTTCGGGGTGGCGTTCGCCCCGGATGGGCACACGCTGGCCAGCGGTGGCGCAGACGGCACGGTCCGGCTGTGGGATATCGCCGATCTGGCGCATCCGGTGCTGCTTGGCCGGCCCCTGGCCGCTGGCAGTGCCGTGTTCGGGGTGGCGTTCAGCCCGGATGGGCACACGCTGGCCAGCGGCGGCGTAGACGGCATGGTCCGGCTGTGGGATGTCGCCGATCCGGCGCACCCCCGGCAGTTTGGCCAGCCCCTGACCGACGGCACCAACGCGGTCCTCACGGTGGCGTTCAGCCCTGATGGGCACACGCTGGCCAGCGGCAACGGCGACGGCACGGTCCGGCTGTGGAACATCCCTCACACCGTCCTGACCGTCGGCGCAGGTGCCGTTCATTCGGTGGCGTTCAGCCCGGATGGGCGGACCCTGGCCACCGGCGGCGGCGACGGCACGGTCCGGCTGTGGGATGCGGGCAATCCTGCGCGTCCCGTGCCGATCGGCCGGCCCCTGGCCGCCGGTACCGGTCCGGTCCTTTCGATGGTGTTCAGTCCCGATGGGCGGACCCTGGCCACCGGCAGCGCCGACCATACGGTCCGGCTGTGGGATGTCGCCAATCCCGCGCACCCGGTGCTGCTCGGCCAGCCCCTGACCGCCGGTACCGGGGTCGTTGATTCGGTGGCGTTCAGCCCCAACGGACGGACGCTGGCCACCGGCAGCGGCGACGCCATGGTCCGGTTGTGGGATGTCGCCGACCCCGCGCACGCGGTGCTGCTCGGCCAGCCGCTGAGCGCCGGCGCCAGCATCGTCTATGCGGTGGCGTTCAGCCATGATGGCCGCACATTGGCCAGCGCCGGCGACGACGGCATGGTCCGGTTGTGGGATGTCGCCAATCCCGCGCACCCCGTGCTCCTCGGCCAGCGACTGACCGTTGGCATCACCGTCGTTGATTCGCTGGCGTTCAGCCCCAGCGGGCACACGCTGGCCGTCGGCAGCTTCGACGGCACGGTCCGGCTCTGGGATGTCGCCGATCCGGCGCACCCCCGGCGGCTCGGCCGGCCCGTGACCACCGGCGCCCAGGCCGCTGATTCACTGGCGTTCAGCCGCGACGGTCACACGCTGGCCACCGGTAACGGCGGCGGCACGGTCCGGGTGTGGGATGTCACCGACCCTAAGCATCCCCGGCCGACCGGCCAGGCCCTGGCCGGCGGCGCCGGTGCCGTCTTTTCCGTGGCGTTCAGCCGTGACGGCCACACGCTGGCCGTCGGTACCTACGATGGCGCGGCCCGGCTGTGGAACCTGGACATCGGTTACGCCATCGAGCACATTTGCACCGCCGCCGGAGGCCTCACGCCCCAGCAGTGGCACCAATACGTACCCCTGTCGCCGTACCAGTCATCCTGCGCGCATTAGCGCCGGAGATCCACGCGTGGCCCGGGCGGAGATCACTCTTGGGTATCTCGCCAGCGGAGCGCGCAGACCTATGGGCTCGGGCGGAGGATGCGAGATTCGAACCCGAGGCCGTCTCGCTGTCGGATCGCTCACAACCGGCGTACCAGAAAGTCCCTAAAAGAAGTCCGGGGGCGGTGTCGGATCGGGGCAGAGGCGTTCGTAGCAGGGGTGAGCGGCCGCCCACGAGGGGCGCCCCGGACCACAGGAGATGATCGCAAGATGCAGTACCTGGTTTCCGCGATTGACGACACGGCCGGCTCCGCCACCCCGGACGAGGAGGCGGCGATCGACGTGTTCAACGACCGTCTCCAGGCGGAGGGTCACTGGGTCTTCGCCGCTGGCCTCGCGGCGCCCAGCACGGCCACCGTCATCGACAACCGGGGCGAGGAGGCGATGTTCACCGACGGGCCCTTCCTGGAGTCGAAGGAGTATCTCATCGGCTTCTGGATCATCCAGGCCCCCGACCTCGACGTGGCGCTCAAGCTCGCCGCCGAGGGGTCGAAGGCCTGCAACCGGAAGGTCGAGGTGCGGCCGTTCGCGGGCGAGTGAGCGCGATCGACGTCCGGGAGGCGGTCACCCGGGCCCACCACGAGGAGTGGGCGCGGGTGGTCGCCTCCCTGGCCAGGCGTTTCGGTGACCTCGACATCGCCGAGGAGGCGGCGGCCGAGGCGTTCGCGACCGCCGTCGAGCGGTGGCCGGCCGACGGCATACCCCCCAGCCCCGGCGCCTGGCTGACCACCACCGCCAACCGCAAGGCCATCGACCGGATCCGGCGCGAGAACAAGCGCGACGGCAAGCAGAAGGAGGCTCAGATGGTGTACGACGACGACCCGCCCGAGCCTCCCGGCGCCATCGACGACGAGCGGCTCCGGCTGATCTTCACCTGCTGCCACCCGGCGCTGGCGATGGAGACCCGGGTGGCGCTGACGCTGCGCATGGTCGGCGGTCTGACCGTGCCCGAGATCGCGCGTGCCTTCCTGGTGCAGGAGACCGCCATGGGGCGGCGGATCACCCGCGCGAAAGCCAAGATCAAGGCGGCTCGCATCCCTTACCGGGTGCCATCCGCAGAGGATCTCCCGGCGCGGGTCTCTGGCGTACTCGCCGTCCTTTTCCTCGTCTTCAACGAGGGCTACCTGGCGACCGGCCCCGGCACCGATCCGGTACGTCACGACCTGACCGCCGAGGCGATCCGGCTCGCTCGCCTGATCCGTGCCCTCATGCCGGAGGACGGTGAGGTGGCCGGGCTGCTGGCGCTGATGCTCCTCACCGAGGCCCGCCGCACCGCCCGGGTCTCGGCAAGCGGCGAGCTGGTCACGCTCGGCGAGCAGGACCGTGAGGCCTGGGACACGGCGCTGGTCGCCGAGGGCCACCGGCTGGTGCGCGAGCGCCTGGCCGCCGGGGCGGCTCCGGGCCGCTACCAGATCCTCGCGGCGATCAGCGCCGTGCACACCTCCGCCCGCGACGTCCGCGACACCGACTGGTCGCAGGTCGTCGCCCTCTACGACCAGCTCGTCCACCTGGATCCCTCACCGGTCATCGCCCTCAACCGCGCCATCGCGGTCGGCGAGCTTGACGGCCCGGAGGTGGCATTGGCGGCCGTCGACCGTCTTGAGCACAGGTTGGCCGGCTATCACGCCTACCATGCGACCCGCGCCGACCTGCTGCGCCGGCTGGGCCGCAGTCAGCAGTCGCGCGCGGCGTACGACAAAGCCATCGAGCTGGCGGGCAACACCGCCGAGACCGCCTACCTGACACGCCACCGCGACCAGCTGGGGTAGCGCTCGCGA
Organism: Streptosporangiaceae bacterium; assembly: GCA_036522155.1. Lineage (GTDB taxonomy): Bacteria > Actinomycetota > Actinomycetes > Streptosporangiales > Streptosporangiaceae > UBA9676. The sequence goes on along the minus strand of DATDGI010000197.1, from coordinate 69 downwards.
ATCCCGATCGAAAGCCCGCGCAAGGCGGCGGCATGAGCGCACGTTTTCCGGATTACCTGTGCCCTCCCG
>DATDGI010000196.1:0-1880 GCA_036522155.1 Streptosporangiaceae bacterium | reverse complement strand
GTCCGCCGCGGCGAGGTGAGCCCCAAGGAGCTGGCCGGGGCGGCCATTGCTGCGATCGAGGCGGTCAACCCGCGGCTGGATGCGGTGATCCGGACGCGGTTCGATGCGGCGCGGCAGGAGGCCGACGGCGATCTGCCCGATGGCCCGTTCTGCGGCGTGCCCATCCTGTACAAGGATCTGGGTTGCACGGTGGCGGGTGAGCCCACGGCGTTCGGCCTGGGGCCGATGCGTGAGGTGGCGTGGCCGGTCACGTCCTACCTCTCGGAACAGTTCCGGGCGGCCGGCTTCGTCCCGCTCGGCCGCACCAATGTGCCCGAGCTTGGCACCACGGTGACCACCGAGCCGCGAAGCTTTCCCCCGGCGCGCAACCCGTGGGATCCCGGCCGTTCGACCGGCGGATCGTCCGGAGGGTCGGCCGCCGCGGTGGCGGCCGGCCTGGTGCCGGTGGCGCATGCTAAGGGCTCGTAAATGAACAACACGCCCAGGTTCACGCCGCCTTGGCCGGGGTTGACGCAGTAGTTCCACTCGCCGTGCCAGTCATGGCGGGTGATCCGGGCCTCCAGCTCGCGCATCTGCCGGTCAGTGATCTTGATGCCGCGCGGATAGCTTCCGGTGTCCTGCTCGGCGCGGACAGTCAGGCCGGTGCGGGTGGTGGTCCCGGCGATCAGGTTGACGACGACTTCGTGGCTGGTCAGCGGCTTCCCCGCCCAGTTCATCGAGATGTGCGAGAACAGGCGGTGCTCGATTTTGTTCCACTTGGAGGTGCCCGGCGGCATGTGCGTCACCGTGATCTGCAAGCCGGTCTCGTCCGCGAGCCGGGCCAGCTCGGCCTTCCACAGCCGCACCCGGTAGCCATTGGACCCGCCGGCATCGGCGGTGATCAGCAGTTTCGCCGCCTCCGGGTAGGCCCCCGCGCCCACGGTGCGCCACCAGCGGCGGATCGTCTCGACCGCGAACGCGGCGGTGTCGCCGTCCTGGCCAACCGAGACCCACCCGCTGTCCGCGCAGATGTCATATACCCCGTACGGGACGGCCTTGCCCAGCTGCTTGTCCGGGAAGTCGTGGGTGTTCACCCGCTCGGGCTCACCCTTGGGCCGCCAGGCGCGGCCCTTGTTCGCGTAGGCGCCGACCAGCTCCTTCTTCTTGGCGTCCACGCTGATCACCGGCTGGCCTGCCGCCAGGTGCGCGGTGACCTGCCCGCTGGTGTAACGGAACTGGCCGTCCCGGTCCGGGTGCTGCTTCCCCTCGACGGTCTTGGCATTGCCCTGCAGGCTGTAACCCAGATTGTCCTTCAGCAGCCGGGCCACGCTGTGATGCGACACCTGATGGCCCAGGCCGCGCAGCTCATCAGCCAGGTTGCGGGTCGACCGGGTCGTCCACCGCAGCCGGGTCATCGGATCCCCCCGCGTCTCCGGCTCCACCAGGCCATCCAGCGCCTCGGCCAGGCCCGGGTCAGTCTCGGCCAGCGGCTTACGGCCCCCGCCCTCCCGGCGGACGCGCTCCCCAAGCGGGTCCTCACCCGCCTCCAGCTCCGCGGCCCCTGCCGACACGGTCTTGCGCGAGACCCCCGACGCCCGGGCCACCAGCTCGATCCCGCCGTGCCCCAGCCAGCGCGCCTCCGCGCCCAGCACCAGCCGGCGCTGCCTCTCATCCAGGTGCGGCAGCAGCGCCTCGAACTTGGCTGCCAGCACCCGCTCGCCGATTTCCATCACCCGGGCCATACCACAAGACTGCCAGGCTCAAGAGCAAATAGGAAGGTTATTTAGCTACAAGCCCTAAGCTGGTGATCAAGGGCACGGCCTCGGCCTCGCGGCTGTGGCTGGCCCGCCGCATGGTCACCCGCCTGGCGCAGGAACTCCCCGGCCGCCAGGTGCACGCCA
>DATDGI010000195.1:0-12791 GCA_036522155.1 Streptosporangiaceae bacterium | reverse complement strand
GGCCAGCCTGCTCACCGAACGTACCGGGGCCCGGGTGGAACTGACCGGGCTGACCTCGTACGGCGACGCGAGCCGGGCGCAGCTCACCCAGATCGGTGGCACCGGCGTCTTCGTGAGCGTGCTCCGCCAGGCGCTGCTGGCCGGTGAGGTCGACCTCGCCGTCCACTCGCTCAAGGATCTGCCCACCGCCAGCCAGCCCGGCATCGTGCTGGCCGCGGTGCCAGGCCGGGACGACCCCAGGGACGCGCTGGTGGCCAGGGACGGCGCCAAGCTGGCCGACCTGCCCGCCGGGGCGCGGATCGGCACCGGCTCGCCACGGCGGGCGGCTCAGTTGCGGCTGCTCCGGCGGGACATCCGCCCGGTCCCGGTCCGTGGCAATGCCGGCACCCGGCTGGCGAAGGTCGGCAGCGGCGAGCTCGATGCGGTGGTGCTCGCCTACGCCGGGCTGGCCCGGATCGGCCACCTCGACCTGATCACCGAGGTCTTCGAGCCCGATGAGATGGTCCCGGCGGCCGGACAGGGCGCGCTGGCGGTCGAATGCGCCAGCACGGATCCTGGCCTGGCGGCCCTGATCGGCGCGGTGGACGATCCGGGCAGCCGGGCCGCGGTCACCGCGGAACGCGCGGTGCTGGCCGGGCTGCGGGCCGGCTGCCATGCCCCGGTGGGCGCCTACGCAGCCGTCACCGGCCTGCTGCGGCTGACCGCGGTGGTGGTCGGTGACGACGGCGCGGTGGCGGTGGCGGCGAGCGCCGAGGGGCCGCCCGGCGACGCGGCGGGCATCGGTGACCTGGTCGCGCGTGAGTTGCTGAGCCGTGGGGCGGGAAGGTACGTGACGGTGTCAGCGCAGACGAGCAACGGGGACGATGCCGAGTGAATGCCACATCCGCCACGAACAGGACGCAGGCCAACGGGGAGCCGCAGGTGCCGGCCGACGGGGAGCCGCAAGGGCCGGCCGACGGGCACCCGCTGCCGGTCGGCCTGGCCGCCTTCGTCGGGGTCGGCCCGGGTGATGAGGGCCTGCTCACGCTGCGGGCCATCGACCTGCTGGCCGTGGCGGACCTGGTGGTAGGCAGGCCGGAGGTGACCGCCCGGCTGGCTCACCGGCTGCGGGCCGATGCCAGCGTGGTCGAACCCGCTGACCCGGACTCCGACGCCCGGGCGCTGGTCCAGGCGGCCCAGGCCGGGCAGGTCGGGGTGCGGCTGTTCGGCGGCGACCCGTTCCTGTTCTCCGAGGCGGCCCAGCAGGCCGGCGCCTGTGCCCGCGCCCGGGTGCGGGTGGAGATCGTGCCGGGGGTGTCCGCGGCGACCGCGGTGCCCGCCTTCGGCGGCATTCCGCTGACCGCCGACGCCGGCGGTGTGCGGGTCGTGCACGCGTCCGATATCAGCCAGGTGGAGGGGCCGGCCGCGGGCAGCCTGGTGGTCCTGGGCGCCGAGGCGGGGCCGGTCGACATCGCCAAGATGCTGGTGGCGGCGGGCTGGGCCGACACCACGCCGATCGCCCTGATCTGGAACGGCACCACCACCGACCAGCACACGGTGGTCAGCCGGCTCGGGTCGGTGGCCGCCGACCTGCGGGCGGCCGGGGTGAGCATGCTGACCCAGCCCGGCCCGGCGCTGGCCGTGGTCGGCGCGGCCGCCGCCCACCAGGGCCTGGCCTGGTTCGAGAGCAAGCCCCTGTTCGGCTGGCGGGTGCTGGTCCCGCGGACCAAGGAGCAGGCCGCGTCGGTGTCCGAGCGGCTGCGCGGCTACGGCGCGGTGCCGGAAGAGGTGCCGACCATCGCGGTCGAGCCGCCGCGCACCCCGCAGCAGATGGAGCGGGCGGTCAAGGGCCTGGTCACCGGCCGGTACCAGTGGATCGCGTTCACCTCGGCCAACGCGGTCCGCGCGGTCAGGGAAAAGCTGGAGGAGTACGGCCTGGACGCCCGGGCGTTCGCCGGGGTCAAGGTGGCCGCGGTGGGCGAGCAGACCGCCATCGCGCTGGGGGAGTTCGGCATCAAGCCCGACCTGGTCCCGGACGGCGAGCAGTCGAGTGAGGGGCTGGCGGCCACCTGGCCGCCGTACGACGAGGTGCTCGACCCCATCAACCGGGTGCTGCTGCCGCGCGCCGACATCGCCACCGAGACGCTGGTCGCCCGGCTCACCGACCTCGGCTGGGAGGCCGAGGACGTGACCGCCTACCGCACCGTCCGGGCGGCCCCGCCGCCCGCCCCGGTCCGGGAGGCGATCAAGAGCGGCGGGTTCGACGCCGTCCTGTTCACCTCGTCCTCGACCGTGCGCAACCTCATCGGCATCGCCGGCAAGCCGCACGCGGTCACGGTGATCGCGGTGATCGGCCCGCAGACCGCGCAGACCGCTGCCGAGTACGGGCTGCGGGTGGACGTGATGGCACCCAAACCGTCGGCGACGGCCCTGGTCGAGGCGCTGGCCGAGCACGGCGCCCGGCTCCGCGACGCGGCGGTCGAGGCCCGCGAGCCGCTGCGCAAGCCCAGCGAGCGCCGCCGCGGCGCCCGCCGCCGCCTGCGCTGACCCGCCGCGCCGGCCCGAGACCCCGGAGGAGCCGCTCGTGAACAGTGGATTTCCCGCCGCCCGCCCGCGCCGGCTGCGCCGTACCGAGGCGCTCCGGCGGCTGGCCGCCACCACCAGCGTGCGAGGAGCCGACCTGGTGCTGCCGCTGTTCGTGAAGGAAGGCATCAGCGAGCCGCAACCGGTCGGCTCCATGCCCGGGGTGGTCCAGCACACCCGGGACAGCCTGCGCAAGGCCGCGGCCGAAGCGGTCCAGGCCGGGGTTGGTGGCTTGATGCTGTTCGGCATCCCGGCGGTCAAGGATGCCCGCGGCTCGGCGGCCGACGACCCCGGCGGGATCATCCAGCAGGCGCTCGCGGATCTGGCCGCCGAGGTGGGAGACGCCACCGTGCTCATGGCCGACCTGTGCCTGGACGAGTACACCGACCACGGTCACTGCGGGCTGCTCACCGAGACCGGCGAGGTCGACAACGACGCGACGCTGGAGCGTTACGCGTCCATCGCGGTCGCGCAGGCCACCGCCGGGGCAGCCGTGGTGGGGCCGAGCGGGATGATGGATGGCCAGGTGGCCGCGATCCGGCAGGCGCTGGACCGGGCCGGCTACCCGGACGTCGTGATCTGCGCGTATTCAGCCAAGTACGCGTCGGCCTTCTACGGCCCGTTCCGTGACGCGGCCGAGTGCGCGCCCAGGTCCGGCGACCGGGCCGCCTACCAGCAGGACCCGGCGGCCGGGGACGCGATCAGGGAAGTGCTGCTGGACGTGGACGAGGGCGCCGACATCGTGATGATCAAGCCCGCCCTGCCGTACCTGGACATCATCGCCCGGGCCGCCGCGGTCGCGCCGGTGCCGGTCGCGGCCTACCAGGTCAGCGGGGAGTACGCGATGGCCGAAGCGGCGGCGGCGAACGGCTGGCTGGACCGGGACAAGGTGATCATGGAGACGCTGACCGCGATCCGCCGCGCCGGGGCCAGCATCATCCTGACCTACTGGGCCGCCGAGGCCGCCCGCCGGCTGGGCTGAAGCGGAGAGGACCAGGCCCTGGCGGCCGGACCGGCCCGGTAAAGGCCTGGTTTGGCAAATGCCACGAAATGGCTTATTGACCGCACAATGACGGGTGCGGCACCGCCGTTAGGTATCGTCTCGGCCTCAGCCGGAGGGGCGGCATGCCGATTGTGGCGCGCAACCGGCATCATCGGGATGGAAGGGATCGGTCGGGAGCGGAGCAAGGAGCCCATGGTCGAGGCGATGCTGCGGCGTGGCCGGCGGCGGGACGCCGGCCGGATGGCCGCCGCCCTGGACTACGCCGCGATGGGCTGGCCGGTGTGCCCGGGCGCGCACCTGCGAGATGACCGGGCGCGCGGCTCGTGGCCGTCCGGGCCCAGCCACGGGCGGGTCCGCGAACTGGGCCGGGCCTGCTCCTGCGACCGGATCGGCTGCCCCGCGCCCGCCGCGCATCCCATCTCAGCCGCCTGGCAGATCGAGGCGTCCAGCGACGCCGGCGACGCGGCCCGCTGGTGGCGGGAACGGCCGGAGGCGAACATCATCCTGGTCACCGGCCGGGTCTTCGACGTGCTGGATGTGCCGGCCGCGGCCGGCACCGCGGCGCTGGCCCGGATGAAGCGGGCCCGGGTGCGGACCGGCCCGGTGGCCCTGTCGGCCGGCGACCGGGCCCTGTTCTTCGTCGCCACCCGCGGTGCCCCGGCCGACGAGGACGAGTGGTGGTCGTGCCACCTGGACAGCGAGCCGGACGACTTCGCGCCGGTCGCGGGCCTGATCTGGCACACCAGGAACAGCTTCGTGCTGGCCCCGCCGTCCCGGTCCGCCGCCGGGCCTGCGCAATGGATCGCCGAGCCCAGGGAGCACCAGCTCCCGGACGCGCTGCGGCTGCTCAGCTACCTCGCCGACGCCTGCGACGAGGTGGCCGGGTGACGGCTCGCCCGGCCTCGGAGTCACTGTTCCGGCGGGCGTCGGTGGTCATCCCGGGCGGGGTGAACTCGCCGGTGCGGGCGTTTGGCGCGGTCGGCGGGGTGCCGGTGTTCATGCGGTCCGGGCGCGGCGCCTACCTGACCGACGCGGACGGCCGGGAACTGGTGGACCTGGTGTGCTCGTGGGGCCCGATGATGCTCGGGCACGCCCACCCGGAGGTGCTGGCCGCGGTGACCGCCGCGGCGGCGCGGGGCACCTCGTTCGGCACCGCGACCGCGGGGGAGGTGGAACTGGCCGAGGAGATCGTCGCCCGCACCCCGGTGGACAAGGTACGGCTGGTCAGTTCCGGCACCGAGGCGACCATGTCGGCGGTCCGGCTGGCGCGCGGGTTCACCGGCCGGCGGCTGGTGGTCAAGTTCGCCGGCTGCTACCACGGGCACGTGGACGCGCTGCTGGCGGCGGCCGGGTCCGGGGTGGCGACCTTCGCGCTGCCCGACTCGCCCGGGGTGACCGGGGCGGCCGCGGCGGACACCGTCGTACTGCCCTACAACGACCCGCTCGCCGTCCGCCAGGCGTTCACCGAGCACGGCACGCAGATCGCGGCGGTGATCACCGAGGCCTGCCCGGCGAACATGGGCGTGGTACCGCCCGCGGCCGGCTTCAACGAGCTGCTGGCGGCGCTGTGCCACGAGCACGGCGCGCTGCTGATCATGGATGAGGTGCTGACCGGGTTCCGGGTGACCCGCTCCGGCTGGTACGGCCGGGAGGGCGTGGCCGGCGACCTGATGACGTTCGGCAAGGTCATGGGGGGCGGGCTGCCCGCGGCCGCGTTCGGCGGGCGGGCCGAGATCATGGACCGGCTGGCCCCGGCCGGGCCGGTCTACCAGGCCGGCACTCTGTCCGGGAACCCGCTGGCCACCGCGGCCGGGCTGGCCACCCTGCGGGCCTGCACCCCGGAGGTGTACGGCCGGGTCGACCAGGTGGCCGCCGAGATCGCCAAACTCGCCGGGTCCGCTCTCACCGCCGCCGGTGTGCCCCACCACCTGGCCGAAGCCGGCAACCTGTTCTCGGTCTTCCTGGGGGTTCCGGCCCCGGTCCGCGACTTCACCGAGGCGCGCGGCCAGTCCGGTGCCGCCTACGCCGCGTTCTTCCATTCCATGCTTAACGGCGGTGTCTACCTGCCGCCGTCGCCCTACGAAGCATGGTTCGTGTCAGCGGCCCACGACGACGAGGCCCTGGCCCGGATCGCCGGTGCCCTGCCCGCCGCCGCCACGGCGGCCGCCGCCGCGCTTGCGTCCTGCTAGCCGGGCAATCGCCGCTCGCGGTTGTGCTAGCAGCCACCAGGGACCACTGTCCCGCCCGGCCACCCTGGCGGTCAGCCGATGGCGACGGCGATGACGCCGGCCACGATGGCGGCGGCGCCGGTGAGGCGGCGGGCCAGGCCGCCCTCGCCGAGCAGGCGGCGGCCTAGCACCACGCCGAACAGGACGCTGATCTCCCGGGCCGGGGCCACCGCCGCCACCGGGGTGAAGGTCATCGCGATCAGCACCAGGATGTAGGCGAGCGGTGACAGCAGCCCCGCCCCCGCCACCTGGAGCCGGTAGCGGTGCCACACCTGCCGGGTCTGGGTTCGGCCGGCGAGCGCGACCGGCGTCAGCATGACCGCCATCCCCAGCACCGAGGCATAGCCCTGGAGCAGCGGCGGGTTACCCACGGTCGTGACCGCGATCTTGTCCCAGAGCGTGTAGGCGGCGATAAAGGCGCCCGTGACCAGGGCGAAGAGGATCGCGGTGGACGAGATACCGGCCGCCCCCGATCCGGCCGTCCCGGGCCGGCCGCCCGGCCCGCGCCGGCGGCCCGGCGCGCCGAGCACGATGAGACCGCCCACCAGCAGCGCGATGCCCGCCAGCGTGACCGGCCCGGGCCGTTCGCCGAGGATGACGATGCCGGCGGTGGCGGCCAGCAGGGCGCCGGTGCCACGGCCGATCGGGTAGACGGCCGACAGGTCGCCGGCCCGGTAGGCCCGCTGCAGGAACAGGAAGTACCCGACCTGGAGGACCGCGGTGCCGGCCAGGAACACCCAGGATCGCCCGGTCAGCGTGGGCGGGCTGACGACCAGGCTGACCGCCACCACCGGGGCGTACAGCACCGCCGCCGCCGACGACATGAGCCAGACGAAACGGGCGGCGCCGGCCGCCGAGGCCTGCTTGCTGAACAGGTTCCAGCTGGCGTGGGCGACGGCGGCGACCAGGATGAGCCCGAGGGCGGTGGCGTTCAGTCCGTGGCCTCCTGCGTCGTGCCGCCGGCCGCTGGCCGGTGCTGTCCATCCTGGCCGCGGCGGGCCCGGTTTACCTGCTGTTCATCCTGCCTGCCCGGTCCTGGTGCGCCAGCCGGGCCAGGCCAGCGGTGGCGGCCCGCCCGGTAGGCTGATCGCGCCATGCCTGACACCTGTGTCGTTCACCTCGTGCGTCACGGCGAGGTGAGCAATCCGGATGGCATCCTCTACGGCCAGCTGCCCGGCTTTCACCTGTCCGAGGAAGGCCGGCTCATGGCCAAGGCGGCCGCCGGGTTCCTGGCCGGCCGGGACGTGGCCGTGCTCGTCACCTCCCCGATGGAACGGGCGCAGGAGACCGCCGCGCCGCTGGCCGCCCAGTTCGGGCTGGTACCGCGGGTGGACGACCGGCTGATCGAGCCATGGAATCACTTCGAGGGAACCAGGTTCGGCGTTGGCGACGGGGCACTGCGGCGCCCGGCCAACTGGTGGTACCTGCGCAACCCGTTCCGGCCGTCCTGGGGTGAGCCGTACGCCAGCATCGCGGCCCGGATGCAGCCGGCTATGGCCGGCGCGGCCGCGGCCGCGCCGGGCCGGGAGGCGGTGTGCGTCAGCCACCAGCTGCCGATCTGGGTCGCGCGGCTGGCGGCGGAGGGCCGCCATCTGTGGCACTACCCGGGCCATCGCACCTGCGCGCTGGCCAGCGTGACCAGCTTCACCTACCAGGGCGGCCAGATCACCGGGATCAGTTACGCCGAGCCGGCCGGGCCCGGCCGGCGGCAGCGCCCGGGCGCCTGACCGGGCTGGTCCCGGGTGGCCGGGCACCCGCGCCCGCGTGCGCAAGGCCGGCCCGCCGTCACGGCGGCCCGGCTGGTCGGGCACAATGGGCCGCGGCACTACTGCCTGTAGGAGAAAACGCCCCTGTGTCGCGTCTACGGCCATGTCCGCCGGGCCGGTCACGCCCCGCGGTCATCCGTCCCTGGCTCACCTCACCGCGCCGCGCCGCCGCGGCCGCGTCGCTGGCGGCGGCCGCGCTGGCCCTGACCGCCTGCAGCAGCGGCCCGATCGCGCAGAGCACCCCGGCCAGCAACGGCCAGAACTTCGTCCCCGGAGCCCCGGGCACGACGGTGTTCGGCCATGACTCGCCGATGGCCCCCCGCGTCAGCGGCACCACTCTCGGCGGGGCCCGGCTCAGCCTGTCGGAGTTCCGCGGTCACGTGCTCGTGCTGAACTTCTGGGGGTCATGGTGCACCCCCTGCCGGGCCGAGGCGCCGGCGCTGGCCGCGCTGGCCCAGCACTTCGGGCCGGCCGGCGTCCGCTTCCTCGGGGTGGACATCCGGGACACCCCGGCCACCGCCGAGGCATACCAGCGTGATTTCCGCATCACCTACCCGAGCCTCAACGACCCGGGCGATGAGATCGCGCTCGACTTCGCCAGCACGGTGCCACCGGCCGGCATCCCGACCACGCTGGTGATCTCCCGCACCGGGCGGATCGCGGCCCGCATCATCGGCGGGGTGTCCTATCCGGGTCTGCGGGGCCTGATCACCACGACGCTGGCGCAGCGGTCATGACCCGGCCCGCGCCACCGGCCACGCCGGACCTGCCAGCGGCGGATCAGCCGGAGCCTGAGCCGCGAGCGGGCCAGGCGGCCGGCGTGAGCCCCGCCTCCCCGGCCGCGAGCGCCACCTCCGCCGGGTTCGGCCCATGGGCCTGGTGGCGGTGGACGTGGCGGCAGCTCACCTCCATGCGCACCGCCCTGGTGCTGCTGTTCCTGCTCGCGGTGGCGAGCGTGCCCGGGTCGGTGCTGCCGCAGGAAGGCCTCGACCCGCAGGCGGTACAGCAGTACTACCTCAGCCATCCGGCGCTGGCCCCGTGGCTGGCCCGGCTGTCGCTGTTCAACGTGTTCGCCGCGCCCTGGTTCGCCGCCGTCTACCTGCTGCTGTTCCTGTCCCTGGCCGGGTGCGTGATCCCGCGGACCTTCCGGCTGGCTGGCTCGGCCCGGCAGCCGCCGCCGCGGGCGCCGCGTAACCTGGCCCGGCTGCCGCTGGCGGCCCGCTACCAGACCGCGCTCGCCCCGGGCGAGGCGCTGGCGGCCGCGGCGGCGCTGCTGTCCGGCAAGCGGTTCCGGCTGCGGACCGGGGATGGCTGGGTGTCGGCCGAAAAGGGCTACCTGCGGGAAGCCGGGAACCTGCTGTTCCACCTGGCGCTGCTGGCCCTGCTGGCCGCGATCTGCCTGGGCGGGATGTTCGGGTACAAGGCGAACCGGCTGCTGGTCGTGGGCGACTCGTTCGCCAACACCGTCACCGGCCTGGATGCGTTCCACCCCGGCCGGGCCGTGTCCGCGGCCGGCCTGCAGCCGTTCACCATCGCCCTCGACAAGTTCGGCGCGTCCTACCTCACGGCCGGCCCCTTGCGCGGGCAGCCGTCCCGGTTCGACGCGTTCATCCGGTACTCACCCCAGCCGGGGGCCGCGATGCGCCGGTACGACCTGCAGGTCAATCACCCGCTCAGCGTCGACGGCGTACGGGTGTTCCTGATCGGGCACGGGTATGCACCGGTGTTCCGCATCACCGACGGCACCGGGGCGGTGGTGTTCGACGGGCCCGTGCCGTTCATCGCGGTGGAGCAGGCGGGCCTGACCTCCGAGGGCGTGATCAAGGTGCCGGATGCCCGCCCGGAGCAGCTTGGTTTCGCCGGGGTGTTCCTGCCCACGGCGGTCGACACGGGCGGCCACCTCGGATCGGGGTTCCCGGCGCCGCTCAACCCGGTGGTGAGCCTGATCTCCTACGCCGGCAACCTGGGCATGAACAGCGGCGCGCCGCAGTCGGTGTACCAGCTGGACACGGCGGGCCTGCACCAGCTGCCGATCGCGCCCCGGCCGCTGGCGCCGGGCCAGTCGATGAAGCTGCCGGATGGGTACGGCACGCTGACCTTCACCGGCTACCGGCCGTGGATCAGCCTGGCCATCACCTACGATCCAGGCACGATGCCGGCCCTGATCGCCGGACTGACCGCCCTGGCTGGCCTGCTGCTGTCGTTCCTGGTCCGGCGGCGCCGGATGTTCGTCCGGGCCGCCGCCGGGCCGGACGGCCGGACCGTGGTCGAGCTGGGCGGGCTCACCCGGTCCGACGCCTCCGGCGGGTTCGAGGCCGAGTTCGCCGGCCTGGCCGCCGAGCTGGCGCAGGCTCACCAGGGCGGCGAGCCAGCGGTGACGGTGATGCACCCAGCGCCGGGCGGTGCGGCCGGCGCTGACCCGCCTGTTCAGGACGAGACGACCGAGGGGGAGTGACAGCCGTGCCCATCAACTACGGGCTGGCCAACCTCAGCCACGACGCCTTCATGGTGACGGTGGTGGCGTACGCGCTGGCGGTGCTGGCGTTCGCCGGCGACTTCGCGTTCGGGCGGGAGGTGCTGGGCCAGCTGAAACCGGCCCAGGAGCCGGCCACGGACCGGGTGGCGGTGGGTGTCTCCGCCGGCGCCCCGGCCGCCAGCGCCATCACCGGCCCGCCGGGTGTGACCGGCCTGGCGGGGGTGACCGGCCCGGCGGACGGCGATGGGGAGCCGGGGGCGCCCCCCACCGGAGCCGTCGCCCTGCAGCCGGGGTCGGGCCAGGACAGCCGGGCGATGGGACGCTGGGTGCAGGTGGCCCTCGTCTTCACCGCGCTCGGGCTGGCGGCCCATGTGCTCGGTGTGGTCAGCCGCGGGCTCGCGGTGCACCGGGTGCCGTGGGGTGACATGTACGAGTTCGTCACCACGGTCACCTGCGTGGCGGTCGCGGTCTTTGTCGCGTTCATGGTCCGCTACCGTGCCTACCGGCTGGGGCTGTTCGTGCTCGGCCCGGTGGTGGTCCTGCTCGGGATCGCGGAGACGGTCATCTACACCCCGGCCGGGCAGCTGCCCCCCGCGCTGCAGTCCTACTGGCTCGCCATCCACGTGACCTCGATCACCCTGGCCACCGGGGCGTTCGTGGTCGCCGCCCTGCTCGCGGTCAGCTACCTGCTCGCCGACCGGCATGCGCAACGGGCGGCCGCCGGGCTGCGCACCCGGGGTGACGCCATCTTCCGGCTGCTGCCGGCCTCGACCCTGATCGACCGGCTGGCCTACCGCACGGTGGTGTTCGGCTTCCCGCTATGGACGTTCGGCATCATCGCCGGTGCCATCTGGGCGGACGAGGCGTGGGGCCGCTACTGGGGCTGGGATCCCACCGAGACCTGGGCCTTCATCACCTGGGTGGTGTACGCCGGATATCTGCACGCCCGGGCCACCGCCGGCTGGCGGGGCCGCCGGTCCGCCTACATCATGCTGATCGGGTTCGGCTGCCTGCTGTTCAACACCATCGTGGTCAGCCTGCTCATCAAGGGGCTGCACTCGTACGCCGGCCTGAGCTGAGCGCCGCGCGGGCGTGGGTCAGATCAGCCCGCCGGGCTCCTCACCGCGGATGCGGCGTTCCAGCGCCCGGAGGAATTCCGGGTCGTCGTCGGGCCCGGCCGGCCGGGCTGGCCCGGGCGAATGGGCGTCGGCCAGTTGCGCCGGCTCGTCCCCGTCCGGCCACCGGTCCCGGGCCGCCGGATGACGCCAGAGCGCCGATTGCGCGTCCAGCCGGTGCCGGGCCCGGTGCCGCGACAGCGGCAGGGAGCGCCCTGTCAGCCACCACGCCCAGGTGCCGCCGACCAGTAGTCCCGCGATGAGCAGGGCATACAGGATTCCCAGCAGCACCATGGCGGCAGCCTAACGGCTGTGGCGGCGAGGCTGCCGGTAAATCGGATGACTCATCATCGCTTAGTCGGCGGGCCGTAACACATGACAGTCAGTCACGACAGGTGACGGTACACACAGTTCGTCGTAACCTAGCGGCTGGCGCGCAATAGCGGGGAGGACGACAACATGCGGCTGCGGCTCTTTGCCCGCTTCCGCCGGCCTGGCCGGTCACAGCCGGCCCACGGTGCCGATCCTGGCTCCTGGGCTGGCCCGTCCGTTGGCCCGGCGGGCCCGGACGGGCCAGTCGGCGGACGTCACCGGCGGGCCGACGGTACGGCGGAACTGGCTGGCCAGCGGCCGGGTGGTGGGCAGCCACCGCCGGTGGGCCCGCTCGGCTCTCCGGTCACCGAGTCCAGGCCGCGCCGGGCCCGGGGGCCGAGGACGGAGACGGCCCGGGGAGCGGCGCGCCGCCCGGGAGCGGCCAAGGCCGCCGTCCGGGTGGCGGCGAGGACCCGGCCCGAGGAAAGCCCGGCCGCCCGGCGGGCGCGGGAACGGCCGGAGGCCGCGGCCAGGGCCGCCGGCCGGGCGGCCCAGCCCTGGTACGAGGTCGCGCCCACGCGCCTGCCCGCCGACGGCCGCCGGGATTGCGGCCCGCTGGAGCAGGTCCTGTGCCGCGAGTGGGCCGAGGGCGCGCTGCCGCCGCCGGAACTGGTCCGCGCCATCGACCGCCTGGCCGAACTGCCCGCCCTGGTGCAGGAGATGCTCGCGGCCGGCCTGGACGCGATCTTCATTGGGCCGGGCGGGGTGCCCAACTTGGACGACATGTCCCGGCTGCGCGGCCTGCCGCTGCCATCCGGCCGGGCCACCTGGGACGCCTGCGCCGGCGCCTACGGCGAGCGCAAGATCATCGTCGGCTCCCGGCCGTCGGCGGCCCCGGATGTCATGTGCCACGAGGTCGGTCACGCCCTCGACGACATCGACGGCTCGGGCGGCGGCTGGCAGTCGGATTCGGACGAGTTCCGCCGGCTGTATGACCGCTGCCTGCCCCGCCTGGTGAGTGACTTCCACCGGCAGCCAGGCACACTCGGCCGCCGCGAGTTCTTCGCCGACGCGTTCTCGGCCATCGCGTCCCGGCAGCGGCCCGCGCTGGTGGACATGCTCGGCGGCGACACCAGGATCGCCCTGGATGTCATGCTCTACTTCAATGTGCGGTACGGCATCTAAAGTGGTGCCCGTGTTCGTTATCAGGCTCCCCAGCGGGAATCTCCTGGTCCCGGAGTCGGCGGTGGCCGACGGCAACCAGGTGATGGGGGATGCCTACGTGGAGGTCGGGCCGGACGACCCCGACTATCCCCGGCTTGCCCAGCT